>NZ_JABWRG010000003.1:0-161993 GCF_014268825.1 Pseudomonas sp. SWRI51
GCTGCGCAGCAGCCCCTTGGGTTTTCAGGGCTGCTGCGCAGCCCAACGCGGGACAAGCCCGCTCGCCACAACTCTCTGTCATTTCCCACAGGATTGGGCCCAACCAGCAATGTGCGGTTTTGCAGGGCCTGCGATGAGGCCAGAACAGGCTTGCACACAACCATGAAATATCCACAGGCCGGGCCCGAGCAGCATCACACTGCTGGCGCTTGGGCAGCCTCCTGCACCGGCTTGGGTAGCGACGACAGGAACGCCATCACCAGCGCCGCCAGATACGGCAACGACTGCACCAGCAACATCGCTACCCAGAAGCGCATGTCCGAGCTCGGCAGCCCCTGCACCAGGCAAATGCCGGCAGCAGCGCCCCACAGCATGAGCATGATGAACAGCTCCTCGCGCGCTTCGGAAATCGCCACCAGCAGCCCGTGGCTGTCGGCATTCTTCGGCGTGCGGAAGAACGGCATGCTGCTGGTGAAGAACCCGTACAGCACCGCCTTGGCAATGGTGTGCGACAGCGCAAGCCCGGCCAACGCGGCGGCAAAGGCGTCCTTGAGGTTGACCCCCACCGCGCGGCGGTACAGGAACACGATCTTGCCCACTTTGAAGAAGAACAGCGCCAGCGGCGGGATGGCAAACATCATCAGCGGCGGGTCCACCCGGTGCGGCACGATGATCATCGCCGCCGACCACAACAGCGCGCCGACCGTGAAGAAGATGTTCATGCCATCGGCAATCCACGGCAGCCAGCCGGCCAGGAAGTGATAACGCTGGCCGCGGGTCAGCTCGCTGCCCTTGCCGCGCAGCAGTGCGCCGGCATGGTGCTTGATGATCTGGATGGCCCCGTAGGCCCAGCGGAAGCGCTGTTTCTTGAAGTCGATGAAGGTGTCGGGCATCAGCCCCTTGCCGTAGCTGTTATGGGCATAGGCAGCCGAGAGGCCTTTTTCGAACACCCGCAGGCCCAGCTCTGCGTCTTCGCAAATGCACCAGTCGGCCCAACCCAGCTCTTCGAGCACACTGCGCCGGGTCATGGTCATGGTGCCATGCTGGATGATCGCGTCACGGTCGTTGCGGGTGACCATGCCGATGTGGAAGAAGCCCTTGTACTCGCTGTAGCACAGCTTCTTGAAGGCGCTTTCGTGCTGGTCGCGGTAATCCTGCGGCGATTGCACCACGGCGATTTTCGGGTCGGCGAAGTGCGGCACCATATGCTTGAGCCAGTTGCGGTCGACGCAGTAGTCCGAGTCGATCACCGCAATCACCTCGGCATCCTTGGCGGTGTGCGGCAGCAGGTAGTTCAGCGCGCCGCCCTTGAAACCGGCCAGGGGCGCGACGTGGAAGAACTTGAAGCGTTCGCCGAGCTTTTCACAATGGGCTTTGAGCGGCTCCCAGACCGCCGGGTCCTTGGTGTTGTTGTCGATCACCAGCACTTCATAGTCGGGGTAGTCCAGTGCGGCCAGGGCATCGAGGGTCTGTTTGACCATCTCGGGCGGCTCGTTGTAACACGGCACATGCACCGACACCTTCGGCCGGTAGGCGCTGTCACCCTGCACCGGCAGGAACTCGCGCCGGCGCTTGTGTATCCATACCGCCTCCGCAAGCTCATGGGCCTCGGTCAGCAGCACGATGAACACGCCCAGCGCCCCCAGGGCCAGCAACACGCCCACCGTCAGGCTGAACCAGGTGCTGTACTGCTGGCTGTAGTCGTAGGCGATCCACACCAGCACCGACCCGCACAGGAAGGTGATGAAGGTCAGGAACGTTCGCCCGCGCTGGCGCAGCGCCGAGCCGTCGATCAACAGCACCGTCAGGGCAATCATCGCCAGCACGACCGAGGCCACGGCCAGGGCGCGCCACTGCGGGATGGCCACGATCGGCCCTTCGAAATTGAATTTCTGCTGGCGCTCGGCGTTGTACACGCCCCAGTAGGCGCCCACCGAACCTTCGTCACTGGCCTTCCACGGTTGGTCGTAGGCTTCGATCACGAAGTAGTTGTAGCCGCGCCGGTTGAGGGTATTGACCAGGGTGCGCAGGTAGATGGCCTGGTCGGCCTGGGTGGCGTCGGCACCGCCGCGCATGCGGCCATTGCTCGGCCAGCCCACTTCCGAGAGCAGCAGTTGCTTGCGCGGGAACTGTTTGCGCAGGTCGCGGGCGCGGTCCAGCACGAACTGCACCGAATCCTTCATCGGCACGAATTCCCAGTAGGGCAGGATGTGCGCGGCGATCAGGTCGACGTGCTTGGCCAGCTCCGGGTGGTCCTTCCAGATGTGCCACTGCTCGCTGGTAGTCACCGGCACCTTGACGGCCGCACGGACCCGGTCGAGGTAGCCGATCAGTTGTTCGGGGGTAACTTCTTCACGGAACAACGCCTCGTTGCCCACCACCACGCGCACCACGCTGCGCGAGGTGTTGGCCAGGCCAATGGCCTTTTCGATCTCGCGCTCGTTGCGCTCAAGGTCCGGGCTGATCCAGATGCCCAGGGTGACACGCATGCCCAGCTCTTCTGCCAGGCGGGGTACCTCGGCCTGGGTGCCTTCGACGGTATAGATGCGGATGTTGTCGGTCAGCTTGTTGAGCTGCTCCAGGTCCTGGCGCATTTCGTCTTCGGTGGGGTACTGGCCCTTTTGCGGGCTTTCACCCAGGCGAAATGGCGAGTACGAAAAGCCGGAAATCTGCTCAGGCCAGGCAGGGGCGGTCACCGGGCGGTTGATCAGCGCCCAGAACCCGGTAAACAGCGCGGCGATGGCAAGAACCACCACCAGATTGAGGCCGAATTTGCGTGAAGACATAGGTGTACGAGGTTCCGAAGAGGGGAGCGGGCGGGGCCTTCGGGGTGTAAGTCCTACACTGCCTTAGGAAGGTGCAGTGTTGGATTTTCGTTTTCGCATAAGGTTCTGAGCCCGCTCGGTTGTCGTCCAGATCTTTTTAATTTGTAGGACATTAAAGCAGGCTTGGTGGGACAGATGCTAACGATAGCCCCCTAACGGGCTGCTTGGCCTATAATGCGCGCCGGTTTTTTCAGGGGCGAACCATGAGCACAGAAGATCCACGCTTTGCCGGCGTCGCCCGGCTGTACGGCGATGAGGGGCTGCAACGCCTGGGCCGCGCCCACGTCGGTGTGGTCGGTATCGGCGGCGTTGGCTCGTGGGTGGCCGAGGCCCTGGCGCGCAGTGGCGTCGGTGAAATCAGCCTGTTTGACCTCGACGATGTCTGCGTCAGCAATACCAACCGCCAGGCCCATGCCCTGGACGGCCAGGTCGGGCGGGCCAAGGTCGAAGTGATGGCCGAGCGCCTGCGGGCCATCAACCCGGCCTGTGTGGTACATGCGGTGGCTGATTTCGTCACCCGCGAAACCATGGCCGAGTACATCACCGAGCAGATGGACTGCGTGGTGGACTGCATCGACAGCGTGATGGCCAAGGCTGCGCTGATTGCCTGGTGTCGCCGGCGCAAGATCGCCGTGGTGACCACCGGTGGGGCGGGTGGCCAGATCGACCCGACCCAGATCCAGGTCGGTGACCTCAACAAGACGTTCAACGACCCGCTGGCCTCGCGGGTACGCTCCACGTTGCGCCGCGACTACAATTTCTCGCGCAATACCAGCCGTAACTATGGCGTGCCGTGCGTGTTCTCCAGCGAGCAACTGCGCTACCCCAAGGGTGATGGCAGTGTGTGCCTGCAGAAGAGCTTTGTCGGCGAAGGCGTGCGCCTGGACTGCTCGGGCGGTTTTGGTGCGGTGATGATGGTGACCGCGACCTTTGGCATGGTGGCCGCGAGCAAGGCCATCGAAAAACTGGTGGCCGGTGCGCGGCGCCCGGCAGAGCGGGCCAAGGCTGAGTGAGTTACTGCGCCTGACGCTGTAGCTCGGCCATGCGCTGCAGCACCGCGTGCAGCCCATTGCTGCGCGAGGGCGAAAGCTGGCGCTCCAGCCCAAGCTGGGTGAACCACTCGCGCAAGTCCAGTGCCGCCAGCTCATCACTGGCAAGGCCCTGCACGCGCACCAGCAGCATTGCCAGCAGCCCGCGCAACAGCCGCGCGTCGCTGCTGGCCTTGAACTGCCAGCCGCCGTCCTGCTGGCGGGCGACCAGCCACACCAGGCTTTCGCAGCCGTGTACCCGGTTTGCCTCGGTCTTTTCGCTGTCCGCCAACGGTTCGAGGCGCTCGCCCCACTGCATCAACAGGCGTGCCCGCTGCTCCCAGCCGCGGGCTTGAGTGAAGCTCTCCAGCGCCTGGCTGGCTTGGTTTGGCAGGCTCATCGCAACAGCTCCAGGCCTTGGTCGAGCGCCTCGAAGAAGCGCTGCACATCGTCACCATCGCTGTACAACCCAAGCGACACGCGGATTGCCCCCTCCAGCCCCAAGCCCTTGAGCAGCGGCATGGCGCAATGATGCCCGGCCCGCACGGCAACGCCCTGCTCGGTGAGCAGGTGGGCGATATCGGCGTTGTGCACGCCTTCGATGACGAAACTGGCCAGCGCCGCCTGTGGCGCGCCAAGCACGCGAATACCCTCGCGCTCGGCCAGCCCGCGCAGCAGCGACTGGTGCAGGGCGGCTTCGTGGCGGCCAATGGCATCGGCGTCGAGGCTCGCCAGGTAATCCAGCGCCGCGCCCAAGCCAATCACCGCGCCAATCGGCGGCGTGCCGGCCTCGAAACCCAGAGGCGCCGGGCGAAAACTGGCGCTTTGGTAATCCGCCTGTTGCACCATCTCGCCGCCAAACTGCCAGTGGCGTAGCAGTGCCAGGGCCGACTCCCGGCCGTACAGCACCCCGACACCCTCCGGGCCATACAGTTTGTGGCCGGAAAATACATAAAAGTCGCAGCCCAACTGCTGCACATCGTGGCGGCCATGCACCACACCTTGTGCGCCGTCTACCACTGTCAGTGCGCCTTGGGCGCGGGCGTGGCTGAGCAGCGGCTCAAGCGGTTGCCAGGTGCCGAGCACATTGGACAGTTGGCTGACTGCCAGCAACCGTGTGCGCGGGCCGATCAGTTGCAAGGCCTGGTCGAGGTCGATGCGGCCCAGCTGGTTGACCGGCAGGACCACCAGCTTGAGGTTGCGTCGCTGCGCCAGTTGTTGCCAGGGCAGCAGGTTGGCGTGGTGCTCCAGGGCGCTGACGGCGATTTCATCACCGGCCTCGAAACGCCACTCAAGGCCGTAGGCCAGCAGGTTCAGCGCCGAGGTTGCGCCGTGGGTGAAGACGATCTGCCGGGCTTGCGCGGCATTGATCCAGGCGGCCACTTTGTCGCGGCTACCTTCGAACGCCTGGGTCGCCAGTGCGCCAGGCAAATGCTGGGCACGGTGCACATTGGCAGCGCCATGGCTGTAGTAATGGTTCAGGGCGTCGAGCAGGGCTTGGGGCTTCTGCGTGGTGGCGGCGCTGTCCAGGTAGGTCTGGTGCTGCCGTTGCAAGGCGCTGATGGCGGGAAAATCGGCACGCCAGGGGGAGGGCTGGAACATGTTTGCGGGGCCTGGAATGAAAAATCGGGTCTGGCGTTGGGCCAGACCCGATCTTATCACTTCACACCTGACGGTTCTCAGTTGTGGGCGTGCAGCGCCTCGTTCAGCTCGATGGCCGACTTGTGGGTCTTGCACTCCACAGCGCCGTTGAGCGAGTTGCGACGGAACAGCAGGTCGGTCTGGCCGGCCAGGTCACGGGCCTTGACCACTTTGACCAGCTCGTTGTGTTCGTCGAGCAGGTTCACCTTGGTACCGGCGGTGATATACAGGCCGGCCTCGACGGTGTTGCGGTCGCCCAGCGGGATGCCGATACCGGCGTTGGCGCCGATCAGGCAACCTTCGCCGACCTTGATGACAATGTTGCCGCCGCCCGAAAGCGTGCCCATGGTCGAGCAGCCGCCGCCAAGGTCCGAGCCTTTGCCGACGAACACGCCAGCGGAAACCCGGCCTTCGATCATGCCTGGGCCTTCTGTGCCGGCGTTAAAGTTGACGAAGCCTTCGTGCATGATGGTGGTGCCTTCGCCGATGTAGGCGCCCAGGCGCACACGGGCGGTGTCGGCGATACGCACGCCGGCCGGGACCACGTAGTCGGTCATCTTCGGGAACTTGTCCACCGAGAACACTTCCAGCAGCTCGCCCTTCAGGCGCGCTTCCAGCTGGCGCTCGGCCAGCTCGCTGAGGTCGACGGCGCCCTCGTTGGTCCAGGCGACGTTCGGCAGCAGCGGGAAGATGCCGGCCAGCGATACGGCATGTGGCTTGACCAGGCGGTGCGACAGCAGGTGCAGCTTGAGGTAGGCCTCTGGGGTGGAGGTCAGTGCAGCGTCTTCGGCCAGTACGGTAGCCACCAGCGGCTTGTGGCTTTCGGCCAGGCGGGTCAGCAGCGCGCCCTGGGCGGCATCGACAGCTTTGACGGCATCGGCCAGTTGCGCGGCCTGGGCGTTGCTGAAGGCGATGGCCTGGTTGCCACCCTGGTAACCGATGACCGGGGCAATGGCGGCGATCAGCTCGGCGCTTGGGTTGAGCAGGGGCTGTGCGTAGAAGACTTCCAGCCAGGCGCCCTGGCGGTTTTGGGTGCCGACGCCGAAGGCCAGGCTGAATGCAGTATTGGACATGGGATTACCTCGTACTAAATAGAATAGGGGCTCAGGCCAGGGCGGCGGCGTACAGGTCGGGCTTGAAGCCCACCAAGGTGCGCTCGCCAAGGTCGAGCACCGGGCGCTTGATCATCGACGGTTGGGCCAGCATCAGTTCGACGGCCTTGGCCTGGTCGAGGTCGGCTTTGCTGGCGTCGTCGAGTTTGCGGAAGGTGGTGCCGGCACGGTTGAGGATGACTTCCCAGCCGTGTTCGCTGCACCAGCGGTTCAGGCTGTCACGGTCGATGCCTTGAGCCTTGTAGTCGTGGAAATCGTAGGCGATGGACTGTTCTTCGAGCCACGTTCGCGCCTTTTTCATGGTGTCGCAGGCTTTGATGCCGTAAAGAATGTAAGTCATGTAATCAAAGGGTCAGGCTGGTTTCCCCAAGGCCTCCCCGGTTTCTCCCGAAAATGAGTCGCGCGATTATGCGACATCGGTTCGTACTGCGCCACGCCCGGCGGCGCTTGGGCAGTTTTGCAAGGTGTTTGGGCATCATTATGTTACATATTGGCCGGCCGGCTGCGACCATGGTGCAGCGGCCCCAGCGGGCGCTGGCCGTTACCATCGCGGGGCAAAGCGGTTGGCATTAGCCCATGGCCGTGTTTCACCCTGAAGTAGCACACCCGTTGATAAAGGAAGTGATTAGCCGATGCAGTCCGCCTACACCGTCCTCATCCTGCTGACGCTGGTAAGCCTGTCGAAACTGGTCGGGCGGATGATTCCGCTGCCGCTCCCGCTGGTGCAGATCGCCGCCGGTGCCTTGCTCGCCTGGCCGACGCTGGGCCTGCATGTGGCCCTGGACCCTGAGCTGTTCCTGTTTCTGTTCCTGCCGCCGCTGTTGTTCGCCGATGGCTGGCGCATTCCAAAGCGCGAGCTGTGGCGCATCCGCGGCCCGGTGGTGGCGCTGGCGGTGGGGTTGGTGTTGTTCACCGTGGTGGGCGCCGGCTACTTCATCCACTGGCTGCTGCCGAGCATTCCGTTGCCAGTGGCCTTTGCTTTGGCAGCGGTGCTGTCGCCAACTGACGCCGTGGCGGTCTCGGCCATTGCCCAGGACCGGCTGCCCACGCCGCTGATGCATATGCTCCAGGGCGAGGCGCTGATGAATGACGCTTCGGGCCTGGTGACTTTCAAGTTCGCCCTGGCTGCCGCCATTACCGGCGTGTTCTCGCTGGCCGATGCCAGTTTCAGCTTCGTGCTGGTGGCCTTGGGTGGGCTGGCGGTGGGCGTCGCCCTGAGCTGGCTGATCGGCCGCCTGCGCGCCTGGATGATCGCCCGCGGCTGGGATGACCCGGCCACCCACGTCGTGTTCATGCTGCTGCTGCCGTTCGCGGCCTATGTGCTGGCCGAACGCCTGGGCGTTTCGGGTATTCTCTCGGCGGTGGCGGCCGGCATGATGCAGAGCTGGCTCGACCTGCTGCCCCGCCAGACCAGCACGCGCCTGCTCAACCGCAGTGTCTGGTCGTTGCTCGAATTTGCCTTCAACGGGCTGATCTTTCTGCTGTTGGGGCTGCAGTTGCCTGACATCATCAAGGCGGTGGTCAGCCATGAAGCCACGGTCTGGCCGACGCTTGCCTGGCGCTGCCTGGATGTACTGGCGATCTTCGCCGCCCTGATCGTGCTGCGGTTCATCTG
Source organism: Pseudomonas sp. SWRI51 (assembly GCF_014268825.1). Taxonomy (NCBI): domain Bacteria; kingdom Pseudomonadati; phylum Pseudomonadota; class Gammaproteobacteria; order Pseudomonadales; family Pseudomonadaceae; genus Pseudomonas; species Pseudomonas sp. SWRI51. Next base: position 8,222 of record NZ_JABWRG010000003.1, read on the forward strand.
GGTGCAGAGCATCTGGCGCTCGATTGGCGCGCTGCGACGCTGGCGCGGCAAGCCGGCGCTGGTGCTGATGCCCACGGCGCGCTCCTGCTGGCTGCTGACCCTGGGCGGGGTGCGCGGGGCGGTAACCTTGGCCGGTGTGATGTCGGTGCCCTTGCTGATTGGCGCAGGCCAGGCCTTCCCCGAGCGCGACCTGCTGATTTTCATTGCCGCCGGGGTGATTCTGCTGTCGCTGATCAGCGCCTGCATCGCTTTGCCGTTGCTGCTGCGCGGCATCACCAAAAGCCCGGATGAGCGCTTGCAGCAGGAGGTTCAGGACGCCTGGCGGCGCACGGCAGAGGCCGCTATCCATGCCTTGGAGGCTGAAGAAGTGATAGACGCCAGCGCGCCCCAGGATGCCGCCCAGGCAACCCTTGCCACGGAGCTTAAGGCGCGCTTGATGGCCGAGTACCGCGATGAGCTGGACAGCTACAACGACACCGCCGAGGCCCGCGCCCTGGCCGAACAGATGGACCTGCTCGAACGCAGATTACGGGTGCGTGCCCTGCGCGCCCAGCGCCTGGAACTGTACAACCTGCATCGCCAGCACCTGGTGGGTGATGAGGTGGTGCGCCAGGTGCTGGGCGAGTTGGACATGAGCGAGGCCAACCTGGGGCATATCAAGTAGCGGGCTTGGTTGCAGAGCGTCGAGCGGTCGAGGCGGACGAAGAACTCATCCACGCTTATGAACCCGTCGCTGTCGATGTCGACCTGCTTGATGATCTCATCGAAAGCCGCCTCGCTATAGGTGTCGCTCCCGGCCAGGCGCAGCTACTCCACAGATACTTTGCCGTCCCCGTGGTGGTCCGGCTCCAGTAGCGTTTGCCGCGCTGCGTCACAGCTGTCGGCGTTGCACTCTGCTACAAGGTCGTTAACGAGAGGTTGCAGAGTGGCAGGGTCTACTCGGCCAGGGTAGGCCATGGCGATGGCCTGTTTGTCTTTTTGGCTGAGCACGTAGCTGGCCGCAATTTCATAACCGTCCAGCGTGTCGGCCTTGTCGATTGCGTAATGCATGATCGACTTCTTGTCGTAGCGCAGGACGATGCGGTCGTCGGCGTCTGGCGCACGGAAATAGTTTGCTTGCAGGGCCTCTTCGATGCTGTTTGCGTATAGCGCGGCGTCCATGTTGCCCTGGGGTCTCTGCTCAATCAGCTTGTCGCGCAGTGCATCCACGTTCCACGGAATATTGGCATCCGGGTGCAGGTGCTCGTGATGCAGGCCCAAGGCATGGCCGAACTCGTGCAGTACGGAGCGGTTGATCAGGTTCCTCGCGACTTCACGAGATTGCGCGTCGAGGGGCAGGAGTGGGTCCTCGGGGTCTTCTGGGTCTTCGGGGTATTCGTCAATGACCCAATCGTAGTAAGGGCTCGGATCGAGGGTCATGGTTTCGTAGTCGTACTCACCCTCGCTGTTGCCAACAATACTGTGGTTGAGCAATGGCGGCCCGTCGCTGCTGATACGAATCTGCGCACTGAAATCGTCGTCTTCACGCAGCTCGAATTGCAGATTGGCATAGTCCAGCCATTGACGGGCAGTCTCATACACGTGCTGCTTGAAGTCAGGGTCGGGGTCATCCAGAAACGAGATGCCCAGCGTTTGGCCAGGTGTCCACAGTACCGAACGCACGATGAGCGAGCGTTTTTTACGTGGCGCTGCCTGGGTGGGTTTGGTGGGTTCTAGCAGCTGCTGCAGGGTATGGGCAGCTTTGGCATTCAGCGTGTTGGTCATTGCGGTGCTCTCCAGATTGACGGAGAAGCAATATGCAGGGGCTGCGCAGGGGCAGGGCGGTAGCTATTGCTATTCCGGCAGCCTTGCTCAGGGGCAAGGCTGCCGGTGATCGGCGCTGCTCTCAAGCGGCGCGCGCAGGTGGCTCTGCTGCTCGGCAGAGGCCTGCCAGCTGATTATCTACCTGGGTACAGGGTGCGGGCGGCCTGCTTGTCCTTCTCGCTCAGCCGCAGGTTCAGGCCTGTTTCATAGTCGCCCAGGGTGTGCGTCTGCAGGACCGCGTAATGCATGATCGATTCCGGGTCATAAGGCAACACGTTAAGATTCTCCTGCGGCATCGGCAGAAAATTATCCGCCAGCTCCGCCTCCATCTTGTCTTCGATTTCCTCATCAGGAACGCCTTCATCGGCAAGAATGCCCCGGATCAGGCTACGCAGCGCTTCTAGATCCCAGGGGATGTCGGCTTCTGGGTGTTGATGCTCGTGATGCAGGCCGAGCGCGTGGCCGAATTCGTGAAGAACCGTGTGTTCGAACAGGTCGTGGCCCGGTGGGCAGCCAATCAGCATGCTGGCGCCTTCCTGGTGCATCGACTGGTTACCCAGCAAGCTGAAACTGGCGTCCTCGGGGCCGTTGGTACTGATCCGGATTTCGGCGGTGGCGTCCTCATCGTCGACCTGTTCGAACTGAAGGTTGGCGTACTCCAGCCATTCGCTGGCAGCCGCGAATATTGCCTTTTTGACGTCGTCTTCTGTTGGGTCCACGAAGGATAGTCGCAGGGTCTGGCCTGGGGTCCAAAGACGGGATGGCTCGCTTATCGAGCGCTTGCGTCGCGAGCGCGATGCCGCGGCAGGTGCAGACAATTTCTTGCGGATGGAATGTACAACATTGTTAATCAGGGCGTCGCTCATGTCATGCGTCCTCGTTGAATGAGGGTGACAGGATCAGCGCAGGGCGGGGCGGGCGGGCGTTATTTATGTAGTGCGTCGGCAGATGACGTCACGTTGTGTGTTAGGCCCAGGGGCGTGCCTGGCTGTGGTGCAGGCCGCCCCCACCCAGTGGATCAACGTGCTTGCAGGAACGCGCGAATCCGCTCGGCAGCCTCGATGCATTCGGCCAGGGGGGCAACCAGCGCCATGCGCACACGCCCGGCACCCGGGTTGACGCCATCGACCTCACGGGACAGGTACGAGCCTGGCACCACGGTCACGTGCTCGGCGGCGAACAGGTCGCGGGTGAACTCGGCGTCGCAGGCATTTACCTTGGCCCACAGGTAGAAGCTGCCATCCGGGCGCTGTACGTCCATCACCGGCTGCAGGATGTCGAGCACGGCATCGTACTTGGCGCGGTACTGGTCGCGGTTTTCACGCACATGGGCTTCGTCGTTCCAGGCCGCGATGCTGGCCAGTTGCGTTTGTACCGGCATGGCGCAGCCGTGATAGGTGCGGTACAGCAGGAACGGCTTGATGATGCTGGCGTCGCCCGCCACGAAGCCCGAGCGCAGGCCCGGCAGGTTGGAGCGCTTGGACAGGCTGTGGAACACCACGCAGCGGGCGAAATCGCTGCGGCCAAGCTCGGCGCAGGCACTGAGCAGGCCGGGAGGCGGGGTGGCCTCGTCAAAGTACAGCTCGCTGTAGCATTCGTCAGCGGCGATCACGAAGTCGTGCTCATCGGCCAGGGCAATCAGCTTTTTCAGGGTTTGCATCGGCACCAAGGCGCCGGTGGGGTTGCCTGGCGAGCACAGGAACAGAATCTGGCAGCGCTGCCAGACCTCGGCAGGCACTGCGTCGAAGTCCGGGTTGAAGCCGTTGTCTTCAAGGCACGGCAGGTAGTGCGGGGTAGCACCGGCCAGCAGCGCTGCGCCTTCGTAGATCTGATAGAACGGGTTGGGGCTGACCACCAGCGCGTCGTCGCTGCGGTTGACCACGGCCTGGGTAAAGGCGAACAGCGCTTCGCGGGTGCCGTTGACCGGCAGGATGTGGCGCTCGGCGTCGAGCCACCCGGCTGGCACGTTGAAGCGCCGCTCGCACCACTGGCCAATGGCCTGGCGCAGGCCCGGCAGGCCCAGTGTGCTTGGGTACACCGCCAGCTTGTCGAGGTTGTCGACCATGGCCTGGGCGACGAACGCCGGCGAGGCATGCTTCGGCTCACCGATCGACAGGGCGATGGCGCGTTTGCCCGCTGCCGGGGTGACGCTGGCGAGCAGGGCACGCAGTTTCTCGAATGGGTAGGGCTGAAGCTGGGTCAGGGCGTGGTTCATCGGCGCACGGTCTCGTAATCGTCAAAAGGTGATGCGGTTCGGGCTGGCTTCGCTAGCCGGTGCGGCTTGTAGCTGCTGGACGATGGCTTCCTGCAGGCGGCTGCACAGTTGCGGGTCGGACAGCGGCTGGTTGTCGGCATCGGTGATGAAGAACACGTCTTCTACCCGTTCGCCCAGGGTGGCGATCTTGGCGTTCTGCAGTGACAGATCGAACTCCAGGAAGATGCGCCCCAGACGCGCCAGCAGGCCTGGGCGGTCAGGGGCGGTGATCTCGAGGATGGTCACCGCGCGTTGGGCGTCGTTGAGAATCGTCACCTGCGGGGCAAAATTGAAGTGCTTGAGCTGGCGCGGCACCCGGCGCTGAATGATGGTCGGGTAGTCCTCGGGGTTGCGCAGCGCTTCGGTCAGGCCATCGCGGATCTGTTTGACCCGCTGCGGGTTGTCGCCAATCGAGCCACCGTCGTTGTCGAGCACTATATAAGTGTCGAGGGTGAACTGGCTGCTCGAGGTAATGATGCGGGCGTCATGGATGTTCAGGTTGAGCTGGGACATCGCGGCCACGGTCACGGCGAAGAAGTCATGCTGGTCGGGGGCATAGATGAAGATCTGCGTGCCGCCCTCGAACTCGCGCCGGGTGGTTTCCTTGATCAGCACCAGCGGGCCGCCATCTGCCGGCTGCTGCAGGATGGCGTCGGTGTGCCAGGCCACATCGGCGGCATTGTGCTTGAGGAAGTAGTCGTCGCCCAATTGCGACCACAGTTGCTCGACGTCGTCCGGGTCGGTGCCTTCGCGTACCAGAATGTCCAACGCTGAGCTTTGCGTCTGGCGGATCTGTTCTTCGCGGTCCAGCGGGTTTTCAAGGCCGCGGCGCAGCGCGCGCTTGGTCTCGGTATAAAGCTGGCGCAACAGGCTGGCACGCCACGAGTTCCAAAGGCTGGGGTTGGTGGCGTTGATGTCGGCCACGGTCAGCACGTAGAGGTAGTCCAGACGGGTTTCGTCGCCGACATGCAGGGCAAAGTCGTTGATCACCTGCGGGTCGGAGAGGTCCTTGCGCTGGGCGGTGGTCGACATCACCAGGTGGTTCTGCACCAGCCAGACGATCAGCCGGCTGTCCCAGGCGGGGAGTTGATGGCGCTCGCAGAACACCTTGGCGTCCACCGCACCGAGTTCGGAGTGGTCGCCTTGGCGGCCCTTGCCGATGTCGTGGTACAGCCCGGCCAGGTAGATCAGCTCAGGCTTGGGCAGGTGCCCCATGAGCTTGCTGGCCAGCGGGAATTTCTCCGAAACCGGCGTGTACTGCAGCTTGCGCAGGTGCTTGATGAGGTTGAGGGTGTGCGCATCGACCGTATAGATGTGGAACAAGTCATGTTGCATCTGCCCGACGATCAGGCCGAACTCCGGCAGGTAGCGGCCCAGGATGCCATAGCGGTTCATCCGCCGCAGGTTGCGGTGAATGCCGATTTCACACTTGAACAGCTCGATGAACAGGCTGGTGTTACGGATATCGCTGCGGAACTTGTCGTCGATCAGGTGCCGGTGTTCACGCAGCAGGCGCACCGTGTCGGCGCGTACGCCTTTGATCTCGGGGTGCTGGGCCATCAGCACGAAGATTTCGAGCATGGCGAACGGGGTGCGCTGGAACACCTTCGGGTTGGCCGCTTCTATATAACCGTCATGCAGGCGGAACCGCGCGTTCAGCGGCTGCGTGGTGCCGCTGTCGTCATCGGCCAGAATGACTTCTTCGAAATGCTGGATGATCAGGTCGCACAGCTGGCTGATGCTCATCACCACCCGGTAGTACTGCTGCATGAACTGCTCGATGGCGCGCTTGGGGTTTTCGTCGCCGTACCCCAGCAGCCCGGCAATGCTGCGCTGGTGGTCGAACAGCAGGCGGTCTTCGGCGCGCCCGGCAAGCATGTGCAGGGCATAGCGCACCCGCCACAGAAACGCCTGGGATGACGCCAGCAGCTCGTTTTCGCTCTCAAGCAAAAAGCCTTCGCCGGCCAGGGCATGCAAGTTGAGCGTGCCGTACTGGCGACGGGCTACCCACAGCACTGTCTGGATGTCGCGCAACCCGCCCGGCGAGCCTTTGACGTTGGGCTCCAGGTTGTACTCGGTGTCGTTGTACTTGTGGTGGCGGGCCTTGAGTTCGGCGCGCTTGGCCAGGAAGAACTCCCGGCTTGGCCACATGTGCGCGGTGCTGGTCACCTCGAGCATGCGCAGGCGCAGTGGCTCGGGGCCGGCGATGGTGCGGCTTTCCATCAGGTTGGTGATGATGGTCAGGTCGGCCCGGGCTTGCTCGGCGCATTCGGCAACGCTGCGAACGCTCTGGCCGACTTCAAGGCCGATGTCCCACAACAGGGTCAGGAAGCGCTCGATGGCGTCGCGGTACTGCTCGTGGTCGGCGTCGCTCAGCAGGATCAGCAGGTCGATGTCCGACCAGGGGTGCAGCTCGCCACGGCCGTAGCCGCCCACCGCCACCAGGGCGATGCCGTCCGGGTTGCCCCAGTCGAATTGCTGCCAGGCCTGCTGCAGGATGTTATCGACGAACCAGGCGCGATCCTCGATCAGCCGGCGAATCTCGCCACCTTCGCGAAAGCGCCGGTCGAGCACTTCGCCCGCCATGCGCAGGGCTTTCTTGAAGGCTGCAATGGGGCTGGACTTGAGGGCCAGTTCCGCCTGGAACTGGCCGCGGTCGAACAGCTCGGAATCCACCTGGGGCATCGAGTCGCGTTCCTGTTGGCTGGGCGTCAGGCCGAAATGCGCGGCAGGGTGTCATCCTTGCGCAGGGTAAAGATCTCGTAGCCGGTCGCGGTCACCACGAGGGTGTGCTCCCACTGCGCCGAGAGCTTGCGGTCCTTGGTGATGGCGGTCCAGCCATCGCCCAGCACCTTGGTGTCGGCCTTGCCCTGGTTGATCATCGGCTCGATGGTGAAGGTCATGCCTTCCTTGAGCTCCATGCCGGTGCCGGCGCGGCCGTAGTGCAGGATTTGCGGCTCTTCATGGAACACCTTGCCGATGCCGTGGCCACAGAACTCGCGCACCACCGAAAAACCATTTTTTTCGGCATGCTTCTGGATCACTTCACCGATGTCGCCCAGGCGGCAGCCAGGCTTGACCAGCTCGATGGCCTTGTAGAGGCATTCCTGGGTGACCTTGGACAGGCGCTCGGCCCATGGCGCAACGGTGCCGACGTGGAACATGCGGCTGGTATCGCCGTGGTAGCCGTTCTTGATCACGGTCACGTCGATGTTGAGCGTGTCGCCATCCTTGAGCGGCTTGTCGTTGGGGATGCCGTGACAGACCACGTGGTTGATCGAGGTGCAGATCGACTTCGGGTAGCCCTTGTAGTTGAGCGGTGCCGGGATCGCCTGCTGGACGTTGACGATGTAGTCGTGGCAGATGCGGTCGAGCTCTTCGGTGGTGACACCGGGCTTGACGTGCTCTTCGATCATTTCCAGCACTTCGGCGGCCAGGCGGCCGGCGATGCGCATCTGTTCGATGTCTTCTGCGGTCTTGATGGTGACGGTCATTACAGGCTCTCTAGCGGCGCCGCGTACGGCGCGAACGATACGGAAAGGCCTCATTCTAACAGAGGGTGGCCGCAAACAGGCAGCACGGCCCGGCGCAGGGCGCTTTTGCAGGTTGCAGTCGCCTTGAACGGCAAGCTGCTTAAAGTCAGTTCCGTCCGGGCGCGGTCTGTGGTATAAAGTGCGCCGCTTTCAGGGGACGACCCCTGTGAGCTTAAACCCACACACGTGTCGACACGATGGCCTGGGTGCCCCGCTTCCTACGGACGCGCGGGTTGGTCATTGGGATGCGTGGAGGCCCAACCCGACTTATCAAGGAACTATCATGTCCCAAGTCAACATGCGCGATATGCTGAAGGCCGGTGTGCACTTCGGTCACCAGACCCGTTACTGGAACCCGAAAATGAACAAGTTCATCTTCGGTGCGCGCAACAAGATTCACATCATCAACCTGGAAAAAACCCTGCCTATGTTCAACGACGCCCTGGCGTTCGTAGAGCGTCTGGCTCAGGGCAAGAACAAGATCATGTTCGTCGGCACCAAGCGTTCCGCCGGCAAGATCGTCGCCGAGCAAGCTGCTCGTTGCGGTTCGCCATACGTTGATCACCGCTGGTTGGGCGGCATGCTGACCAACTACAAAACCATCCGTGCATCGATCAAGCGTCTGCGTGATCTGGAAGTCCAGGCTGAAGATGGCACTTTCACCAAGCTGACCAAGAAAGAAGCCCTGATGCGTTCGCGCGATCTGGAAAAACTGGATCGCAGCCTGGGCGGCATCAAGGACATGGGCGGTCTGCCAGACGCTCTGTTCGTCATCGACGTTGATCACGAGCGCATCGCGATCACCGAAGCCAACAAGCTGGGTATCCCGGTTATTGGTGTTGTCGATACCAACAGCAGCCCAGAAGGCGTTGACTACGTCATTCCAGGCAACGACGACGCCATTCGCGCCATCGAGCTGTACATGACTTCGATGGCTGACGCTGTCATCCGCGGCCGCAACCACGTTGCTGGCGGCACCGAAGTCTACGCTGAAGAAGCGGCTGCACCTGCTGCTGAGTAATAGGCGCTAGCGTCTGACTTGGCACGCAAAAAGGGGGCTTGGCCCCCTTTTTGCCACCTTGAAATCCTGCTGCAGCAACCGCCCCGCATCATGGGTGCGCAGATGCACAAGGCAGCGGATTCGCAGAATTTTAACGCCCGTCACAAGCGGGTGGAATGGTTGAAAAACTTTCCAAGAGGATTTTGAAATGGCAGCAATTACTGCAGCGCTGGTCAAAGAACTGCGCGAGCGTACTGGCGAAGGCATGATGGATTGCAAAAAGGCCCTGGAAAAGGCCGACGGCGACATCGAAAAAGCCATTGACGACATGCGCGCCTCGGGCGCCATCAAGGCCGCCAAAAAGGCTGGCAACGTCGCTGCCGAAGGCGCTATCGCCATCAAGGCCGACGACAAGTCTGCCGTGCTGGTCGAAGTCAACTCGCAGACCGACTTCCTGGCCCTGCAAGACGACTTCAAGACCTTCGTCGCTGAAAGCGTCGAGCAAGCCTTCGCCGATAAGCTGACCGATGCCGCTCCGCTGATCGCTTCCCGTGAAGCTGCTCGCGAAGCCCTGGTTGCCAAGGTTGGCGAAAACGTCAACATTCGCCGCCTGGTGCGCGTTGAAGGTGACGTTGTCGGCACCTACCTGCACGGCAACAAGATCGGCGTTGCTGTCGTTCTGAAAGGCGGTGATGTTCAGCTGGCCAAAGAAATCGCCATGCACGTTGCAGCTTCGAACCCGGAATTCCTGGATGCATCGGAAATCTCCGCCGAAGCCATCGAGCGCGAGAAAGCCGTCTTCCTGCAGCTGAACGCTGACAAGATCGCTGGCAAGCCAGAAAACATCGTTGAGAACATGATCAACGGCCGTATCACCAAGTTCAAAGCCGAAGCGTCGCTCAAAGAGCAAGCCTTCGTCATGAACCCGGAGATCAAAGTCGGCGAACTGGCCAAGAAAGCCGGTGCCGAAATCGTTTCCTTCACCTACTTCAAAGTAGGCGAAGGCATCGAGAAGCCGGTCGACAACTTCGCTGAAGAAGTTGCTGCCCAGCTGGCTGCTGCCAAGCAGTAAGACAGCCCCGTCTGTCGCCCCAAAGAGGCTGCCCGCTCACGCGCGCAGCCTCTTTGTCAAAACGAGCAACGGTTTATAAGCCCGTTGCTCGCTGGCACTGAAGCAGTGCCACGCTACAGTTAGCAGGCTGCAAACAGCCCGCACGAATTTTCTACAGTACGCCGCAGGAGAGACTCGCAATGGCTCAGCAGGTGAGTGGTCGCCAACCTCGCTATAAACGCATTTTGCTCAAACTTAGCGGCGAGGCCCTGATGGGCTCGGAAGACTTCGGGATCGACCCGAAGGTGCTCGATCGCATGGCCCTGGAAGTCGGCCAGTTGGTTGGTATCGGTGTCCAGGTTGGCCTGGTGATCGGTGGTGGCAACCTGTTCCGCGGTGCAGCGCTCAGCGCAGCCGGCATGGACCGTGTTACCGGTGACCACATGGGCATGCTGGCCACGGTGATGAACGCCCTGGCCATGCGCGACGCCCTGGAGCGCTCGAACATCCCGGCGCTGGTCATGTCGGCCATTTCCATGGTCGGTGTCACCGATCATTACGATCGCCGCAAAGCTATTCGTCACCTCAACTCCGGTGATGTGGTAATTTTCTCCGCCGGTACCGGCAACCCGTTCTTCACCACCGACTCCGCAGCCTGCCTGCGCGCCATCGAAATCGATGCTGACGTGGTGCTGAAGGCGACCAAGGTCGATGGCGTGTACACTGCCGATCCATTCAAGGACCCGCATGCCGAGAAATTCGATCACCTCACCTACGACGAGGTGCTCGACCGCAAGCTCGGCGTCATGGACCTGACCGCAATCTGCCTGTGCCGCGACCACAAGATGCCATTGCGGGTATTCAACATGAACAAGCCTGGCGCCCTGCTGAACATCGTGGTGGGTGGCGCTGAAGGTACTCTGATCGAGGAAGGCCAAGCATGATCAACGACATCAAGAAAGACGCGCAGGAGCGCATGGGCAAGTCCATCGAGGCGCTGGGTCGCCACCTGGCTTCCATCCGCACCGGCCGTGCCCACCCAAGCATCCTGGACAGCGTCAAGGTCACGGCCTGGGGCAGCGAAATGCCGCTCAACCAGGTGGCTGCGATCAGCGTCGAAGACGCGCGCACCCTGAAGATCGTCGCCCACGACAAGAACCTCAGCGCCGCCATCGAGAAGGCCATCCTGACCTCGGACCTGGGCCTGAACCCGTCCAGCGCCGGCACCACCATCCGTGTGCCGATGCCTGCCCTGACCGAGGAAACCCGCAAGGGCTACACCAAGCAGGCCAGCGCTGTCGCCGAAGACGCCAAGGTCGCCGTGCGCAACGTGCGCCGTGACGCCCTGGCCGACCTCAAGAAGCTGACCAAGGACAAGGCCATCAGCGAAGACGAAGAACGTCGCGCTGCTGACGAGATCCAGAAGCTGACCGACAAGTTCGTCGCCGATGTCGACGCTGCGTTCAAAGCCAAGGAAAAGGACCTGTTGGCCGTCTAAGGTCGAGGTTTCTTAATGGAAAAGACCAAGCTGGCGGCACCGGGTTCGGTGCCGCGTCACGTCGCTATCATCATGGATGGCAACAACCGCTGGGCGAAGAAGCGTCTGCTGCCCGGCGTTGCCGGGCACAAGGCTGGCGTGGATGCCGTCCGTGCGGTGATCGAGGTGTGCGCCGAGGCGAAGGTCGAAGTGCTCACCCTGTTCGCCTTCTCCAGCGAGAACTGGCAGCGCCCCGCCGAAGAGGTCGGGGCGTTGATGGAGCTGTTCTTCACCGCTTTGCGCCGTGAGGCGCGGCGCTTGAACGACAACAACATTTCGCTGCGTATCATTGGCGACCGCTCGCGCTTTCACCCTGAATTGCAGGCGGCAATGCGCGAAGCCGAGGCGGCCACTGTTGGCAGCAACCGTTTCATTCTGCAGATCGCGGCCAATTATGGCGGCCAATGGGATATCGCCCAGGCTGCACAGCGGCTGGCGCGCGAGGTCCAGGCTGGGCATCTGCGCCCTGAGGACATCACCCCCGAGCTGCTGCAAACTTGCCTGGCAACCGGCGACCTGCCGCTGCCGGACCTGTGCATCCGTACCGGTGGTGAGCGGCGTATCAGCAATTTCCTGCTGTGGCAGCTGGCCTATGCCGAGCTGTACTTCTCCGACCTTTTCTGGCCGGACTTCAAACACGAGGCCATGCGCACCGCGCTGGCCGATTTCGCTTCGCGCCAGCGCCGCTTCGGTAAGACCAGCGAGCAGGTCGAGGCTGGAGCCCGTGCTTAATGCTTAAACAACGCATCATTACCGCGCTGATCCTGCTGCCGGTCGCCCTGTGCGGCTTCTTCCTGCTCAACGGCGGGGACTTCGCACTGTTCATCGGCCTGGTGGTGACGCTGGGTGCCTGGGAATGGGCGCGTCTGGCCGGGCTTGCAGCCCAGCCGCTGCGCATTGCCTACGCCGCTGTCGTCGCCGGTGGCCTGATGCTGCTGTACATCTTGCCGGAGCTTGCACCGTGGGTGCTGGGCGCCTCGGTGATCTGGTGGGCGCTGGCGACCTGGCTGGTGCTGACCTATCCACGCAGCAACGAAATGTGGGCCAGCGCCGCCTGTCGTCTGCTGATCGGCCTGCTGGTGCTGTTGCCGGCCTGGCAAGGGTTGGTGCTGCTCAAGCACTGGCCGCTGGGCAACTGGCTGATCCTCGCCGTCATGGTGCTGGTGTGGGCTGCCGATATCGGCGCGTATTTCTCCGGGCGTGCCTTCGGCAAGCGCAAGCTGGCACCGCAGGTCAGCCCCGGCAAGAGCTGGGAAGGTGTCTATGGCGGCATGGTGGTCAGCCTGCTGATTACCCTGGGCGTTGGCCTGAGCCGCGACTGGAGCATTGGCCAACTGCTGCTGGGCCTGTTGGGCGCGGTAGTGGTGGTGATGTCGTCGGTGGTCGGTGACCTGACCGAAAGCATGTTCAAGCGCCGCGAGGGCATCAAGGACAGCAGCAACCTGTTGCCGGGCCATGGCGGCGTGCTTGATCGCATCGACAGCCTGACCGCCGCCATCCCGATGTTCGCCGTGCTGCTGTGGGCTGCTGAATGGGGTGTGATGTGAGTCATCCGCAGCGCATTACCGTGCTGGGGGCCACCGGCTCCATCGGTTTGAGCACCTTGGATGTCATCGCCCGTCACCCGGACCGCTACCAGGTATTCGCGCTGAGCGGCTATTCGCGCGTCGATGAGTTGCTGGCCCTGTGCCTGCGCCATCGCCCGGCGTTTGCCGTGCTGCCCAGCAGCGAGGCTGCTGCGCGGCTGCGTGAAGGGCTGCGGGCTGCGGGCTGTGACACCGAAGTGCTGGAAGGCGAGGGTGGCTTGTGCCAGGTGGCGGCGGCCCCGGAAGTGGATGCGGTGATGGCGGCCATTGTCGGCGCAGCGGGTTTGCGCCCGACGCTGGCGGCGGTAGAAGCCGGCAAGAAGGTGCTGCTGGCCAACAAAGAGGCCCTGGTAATGTCCGGGGCGCTGTTCATGGACGCGGTGCGCCGCAGTGGCGCGGTACTGCTGCCCATCGACAGCGAGCACAACGCGATTTTCCAGTGCATGCCCGGCGACTACGCCCGTGGCTTGAGTGCGGTCGGGGTGCGGCGCATCCTGCTGACGGCCTCAGGCGGCCCGTTCCGTGAAACGCCGGCTGCTGCGCTGCAGGATGTTACCCCCGAGCAGGCCTGCGCCCACCCCAATTGGTCGATGGGGCGCAAGATTTCCGTCGATTCGGCGAGCATGATGAACAAGGGCCTTGAGTTGATCGAGGCCTGCTGGCTGTTCGATGCAGCGCCGAGCCAGGTAGAAGTGGTGGTGCACCCGCAGAGCGTGATCCACTCGCTGGTCGATTACATCGACGGTTCGGTGCTCGCTCAGTTGGGTAACCCGGACATGCGCACCCCCATTGCCAATGCCTTGGCCTGGCCTGAGCGCATTGACTCGGGCGTTGCCCCGCTGGACCTGTTCAGCATCGCCCGTCTGGATTTCCAGGCCCCCGACGAACAGCGCTTCCCTTGCCTGCGCCTGGCGCGTCAGGCTGCCGAGGCCGGCAACAGTGCACCAGCGGTGCTCAATGCCGCCAATGAAGTGGCGGTCGACGCCTTCTTGCAGCGGCGCATTCGCTTCCCCGAGATCGCGAGTATGATCGAGCAGGTACTGGAGCAAGAGCCTGTGCTGCCTGTTGCCACGCTCGATGCCGTATTCGCTGCCGACCAACGTGCCCGGGAGCTTTCCCGCGAGTGGCTGCGGCGCCACGGCCGCTGACCGCCAGCACGCCACCGGAGAACTGACATGTCTGCGCTTTACATGATTATTGGCACCCTGGTGGCACTGGGCGTGCTGGTCACGTTCCACGAGTTTGGCCACTTCTGGGTGGCGCGCCGTTGTGGCGTGAAGGTATTGCGCTTCTCGGTAGGCTTCGGCACGCCGCTGCTGCGCTGGCACGACCGCCACGGCACCGAGTTCGTGGTCGCGGCAATTCCGTTGGGCGGCTACGTCAAGATGCTCGACGAGCGCGAAGGCGACGTGCCGGCGGCGCTGGCCGGGCAGTCGTTCAACCGCAAATCGGTCCGCCAGCGTATCGCCATCGTCGCGGCGGGGCCCATTGCCAACTTCCTGCTGGCCATCCTGTTCTTCTGGTTGATCGCCATGTTGGGCACCCAGCAGGTGCGCCCGGTCATCGGCACGGTCGAGTCGGGCAGCCTGGCGGCGAGCGCAGGCCTGGTTGCCGGGCAGGAAATCGTCGCCATTGACGGCAAACCGACCAACGGCTGGTCGGCGGTCAATCTGCAACTGGTACGCCGGCTGGGTGAAAGCGGCACCCTGCGCGTCAATGTGCTGGATGAAGGCGCAACCACGCCGCGCCAGTACGACATTGCACTCAATGCCTGGCTCAAGGGCGCCGACGAGCCTGACCCGATTACCTCGCTGGGCCTGCGCCCATGGCGCCCTGCGGTGCTCCCGGTGCTGGCCGAGATTGACCCGCAAGGGCCGGCGGCTGCGGCCGGGCTCAAGAGCGGTGACACCTTGCTCGCCCTGGATGGCTCGGCGCTGTCCGACTGGCAGCAAGTGGTCGATGCGGTCCGAGCGCGCCCTGACAGCAAGGTCAGCCTGCGTATCGAGCGTGATGGCGCCCAGTTGGATGTGCCGGTAACCCTGGCTCGCAAGGGCGAGGGCAAGGCTGCCGGGGGTTACCTGGGAGCAGGCGTGAAAGCCGGCCAGTGGCCAGCGCCGATGCTGCGCGAGGTCAGCTACGGTCCGCTCGATGCGGTAGGGGAGGCCTTCTCGCGTACCTGGAACATGAGCGTGCTCACCGTTGAATCGCTGAAGAAAATGCTCTTCGGTGAGCTCTCGGTAAAAAACTTGAGCGGACCGATAACCATTGCTAAAGTGGCGGGCGCTTCAGCCCAGTCGGGTATCGGGGATTTCCTGAATTTCCTGGCCTATCTGAGCATAAGCCTAGGGGTTCTGAATTTGCTGCCCATCCCGGTACTGGATGGCGGCCATTTGCTGTTTTACCTGATCGAGTGGGCCCGAGGTCGTCCGCTATCGGATCGGGTACAAGGTTGGGGGGTCCAGATCGGTATCAGTTTGGTCGTAGGGGTGATGTTGCTCGCCCTGATCAACGATCTGGGTCGACTATAAAAGCTTCGCTCATTCGCGAAACCCGCCACGTTGTCTGCGGCGGGTTGTTTATTGCCAGTTGGAATAAAAGGACTTCATGAAACGTCTGCTGCTAACTGCGGTCCTCTCCGCACTGATGATCGCTGAAGTTCACGCCGAGTCCTTCACCATCTCCGATATCCGCGTCAACGGCCTGCAGCGGGTTTCCGCCGGCAGCGTGTTCGGCGCATTGCCGCTGAACGTGGGTGACCAGGTCGATGATCGACGTCTGGTCGACTCCACCCGTTCGCTGTTCAAGACCGGCTTCTTCCAGGACATCCAGCTGAATCGCGACGGCAATGTCCTGATCATCAACGTGGTCGAGCGTCCGTCGGTTGCCAGTATCGATATCGAAGGCAACAAGGCGATCAGCACCGAAGACCTGATGAAAGGCCTGAAACAGTCGGGCCTGGCCGAAGGTGAGATCTTCCAGCGGGCAACCCTGGAAGGCGTGCGTAACGAGCTGCAGCGCCAGTACGTGGCCCAAGGCCGCTACTCGGCCGAGGTGGACGCTGAAGTCGTCCCGCAGCCACGCAACCGTGTTGGCCTGAAAATCAAAATCAACGAAGGCACTGTCGCTGCCATCCAGCACATCAATATCGTCGGCAACACCGTGTTCGACGACGACGAGCTGGCCCAGCTGTTCGAGCTGAAAACCACCAACTGGCTGTCGTTCTTCAAGAACGACGACAAGTACGCCCGCGAAAAACTCTCCGGTGACCTCGAGCGCCTGCGCTCGTACTACCTGGACCGCGGCTATATCAACATGGATATCGCCTCTACCCAGGTTTCGATCACCCCGGACAAAAAACACGTCTACATCACGGTCAACGTCAACGAAGGCGAAAAATACACCGTGCGTGACGTCAAGCTCTCCGGCGACCTGAAAGTGCCGGAAGACCAGGTCAAGTCTTTGCTGCTGGTGCAGCCGGGCCAGGTGTTCTCGCGCAAGGTGATGACCACTACCTCCGACCTGATCACCCGTCGCCTGGGTAACGAAGGCTATACCTTCGCCAACGTCAACGGCGTGCCACAGCCGCACGACGAAGATCACACCGTAGATATCATGTTCGTGGTCGACCCGGGCAAGCGTGCCTACGTCAACCGCATCAACTATCGCGGCAACACCAAGACCGAAGACGAAGTACTGCGCCGTGAAATGCGTCAGATGGAAGGCGGCTGGGCTTCGACTTACCTGATCGACCAGTCCAAGACCCGCCTCGAGCGCCTGGGCTTCTTCAAGGAAGTCAACGTCGAGACCCCGCCGGTGCCAGGCACCGACGACCAGGTCGACGTCAACTACGCGGTCGAAGAACAAGCGTCCGGTTCCATCACCGCCAGCGTCGGTTTCGCCCAGAGCGCCGGCCTGATCCTCGGTGGTTCGATCAGCCAGAGCAACTTCCTCGGTACCGGTAACAAGGTGTCCATCGGCCTGACCCGTTCGGAATACCAGACCCGCTACAACTTCGGCTTCGTTGACCCCTACTTCACCGACGATGGTGTGAGCCTGGGCTATAACGCCTTCTACCGCAGCACCGACTACGACGACCTCGATGTCGACGTGGCCAGCTACGCTGTAGACAGCCTGGGTGCAGGTGTAAGCCTTGGCTACCCGATCAGCGAGACTTCGCGCCTGACCTACGGCCTGACCGTGCAGCAGGATGACATCAAGACTGGCCGCTATACCGTCGATGAGATCTTCAAGTTCCTGAAAGACGAGGGCGACAGCTTCCTCAACGTCAAGGCCTCGGTCGGCTGGTCCGAATCGACCTTGAACAAAGGTGTGCTGGCGACCCGTGGTCACTCGCAAAGCCTGACGCTTGAAACCACCGTGCCGGGCAGCGACCTGTCGTTCTACAAGCTCGACTACCGTGCGCAGATGTTCAAGCCGATCAACAACGACTACACCCTGCGCCTGCACACCGAAATGGGCTACGGTGACGGTTTTGGCTCTACCTCGGGTCTGCCGTTCTACGAGAACTACTACGCCGGTGGCTTCAACTCGGTACGTGGCTTCAAGGACAGCACCCTCGGCCCGCGCAGTACGCCGAGCACTGGCAAAAACCCCGGTACCGAGCGCGACCCGGACCAGGATCCATTGCCGTTCGGTGGCAACGTGCTGGTCCAAGGTGGTGTTGAACTGCTGTTCCCGCTGCCGTTCGTCAAGGATCAGCGCTCGCTGCGCACCTCCGTGTTCTGGGATGTGGGTAACGTGTTCGACACCAATTGCGGCTCCAAGCCTGATTGCTCGAAGGTCGGTTTCAGCGACATGGCAAGCTCCGTCGGTCTGGGTGTGACCTGGATCACTGCGCTGGGCCCGCTGAGCTTCAGCCTGGCGATGCCGATCAAGAAGCCGCAAGAAGCCGAAACCCAGGTCTTCCAATTCTCTCTGGGGCAGACCTTCTAAGGTCGCCCCTTACAACGACAACGGTTTATCCAGGAGTGCATCGTGCGTAAGTTGACCCAAATGGCCCTCGTGGCTGCGGCGCTGGTCGCCACCCCGGCTTTCGCCGAAATGAAGGTAGCCGTGCTGAACTATCAGATGGCACTGCTCGAATCTGACGCTGCCAAGAAGTACGCCGTTGACGCCGAGAAGAAATTCGGCCCGCAACTGACCAAGCTCAAGGGCCTGGAAAGCAGCGCCAAAGGTATCCAGGACCGCCTGATCAAAGGCGGCGACAAGATGCCTCAGCCTGAGCGCGAGCGTCTGGAGCTTGAGTTCAAGCAAAAAGCCCGTGACTTCCAGTTCCAGTCCAAAGAGCTGAACGAAGCCAAGGCCGTTGCTGACCGTGACATGCTCAAGCAGCTCAAGCCCAAGCTGGACGGCGCAGTGGAAGAAGTCATCAAGAAAGGCGGCTTTGACCTGGTGCTTGAGCGCGGTGCGGTCATCGATGTCAAACCTCAGTACGACATCACCCGCCAAGTCATCGAGCGCATGAACCAAGCCCGTTGATATGACCGTGACCATGACGCTTGGCCAGCTGGCCGAGGCCCTCGGGGCGCAGCTCAAAGGCTCCGAGGCATTGCTGATTACCGGGCTGGCTACCTTGCAGGAAGCCGGCGCCGGTCAGTTGAGCTTTTTGGCCAACAAGCAGTACCGCAAGTTCCTCGATGACACCCAGGCCGCAGCCGTACTGCTCAAGGCCGAGGACGCCGAGGGCTTTGCCGGTAATGCGCTGATCGTTGCCGACCCGTACCTTGCCTACGCACGCATTTCGCACCTGTTCGACCCTAAACCCAAGGCTGTGGCGGGAGTTCATCCCAGCGCCGTGGTGCATGAGGACGCTCAGGTCGATGCCAGCGCCAGTATCGGCCCGTTCGCGGTGATCGAAAGCGGCGCGCAGATTGGCGCCAACGTGACGGTCGGCGCGCATTGTTTCATCGGTGCGCGTTGTGTGATCGGCGAGGGTGGCTGGCTGGCTCCGCGGGTCACGCTGTATCACGACGTGACCATCGGCAAGCGTGTGGTGATCCAATCCGGTGCTGTGATCGGTGGTGAGGGCTTCGGCTTTGCCAACGAGAAGGGCGTCTGGCAGAAGATCGCGCAGATTGGCGGCGTGACCCTCGGGGACGACGTCGAAATCGGCGTCAACACCGCAGTCGACCGCGGTGCGCTCTCTGACACGCGCATCGGCAATGGCGTCAAGCTCGACAATCAGATCCAGATCGCCCACAACGTGCAGGTCGGTGACCACACGGCGATGGCGGCCTGCGTCGGTATTTCCGGCAGCACCAGGATCGGCAAGCACTGCATGATTGCAGGCGGTGTCGGCATGGTTGGCCACATTGATGTCTGCGACAACGTATTCGTATCCGGCATGACCATGGTCACCCGTTCGATCACCGAACCGGGCGGCTATTCTTCCGGCACGGCCATGCAGCCTTTGGCCGATTGGCGCAAGAGCGCTGCGCGTATTCGCCAGCTGGACGAGATGTCCAAACGCCTCAACCAGTTGGAAAAACGCGTCGACACCGTGACCTCAGGTGGCCAGCCGACATCAGAAGGCTGATACCATTTCCTGAGCAAGAGAACAGTCGCTAGCTGGCTCCTCTTTGGATTTGCAAAAGGAGCGTAAGGTCAGCACCTGCGCTCCCTATTCTTATTACAGGCTTCCCCCCCGAAATGATGGACATCAACGAGATTCGCGAATACCTGCCTCACCGTTACCCGTTCCTGTTGGTGGACCGCGTGACGGAGTTGGACTACGAGGCCCAGAGCATTCGTGCCTACAAGAATGTCAGCATCAACGAGCCATTCTTCAATGGCCACTTCCCGGCGCATCCGATCATGCCGGGCGTGCTGATCATCGAGGCGATGGCCCAGGCGGCCGGTATTCTCGGATTCAAGATGCTCGACGCAAAACCTGCGGACGGCACGCTGTATTATTTCGTCGGCTCCGACAAGCTGCGCTTCCGCCAGCCGGTGCTGCCGGGCGACCAGTTGGTGCTCGAAGCCAAGTTCCTCAGCCGCAAGAGCATGATCTGGAAGTTCGAGTGCCGTGCGCTGGTTGACGGCAAGCCGGTCTGCTCGGCGCAGATCACCTGCGCGGAACGCTCCCTATGAATTCGATTGACCCTAGGGCGATCATCGATCCTTCAGCCAAGCTGGCCGAAGGCGTCGAGGTCGGCCCGTGGTCGATCGTAGGCCCCGATGTCGAAATCGGGGAGGGCACCGTTATTGGCCCGCACGTCGTGCTCAAGGGCCCGACGCGCATTGGCAAGCACAACCGCATCTATCAGTTCAGCTCGATTGGCGAAGACACCCCTGACCTGAAGTACAAGGGTGAAGCGACGCGGCTGGTGATCGGCGACCACAATGTGATCCGCGAAGGTGTGACCATTCACCGTGGCACGGTTCAGGATCGCTCCGAAACCACGCTCGGTGATCACAACCTGATCATGGCCTATGCCCACATCGGCCATGACAGCGTGATCGGCAACCACTGCATCCTGGTCAACAACACCGCCCTTGCCGGGCATGTGCACGTTGGCGACTGGGCGATTCTGTCCGGCTACACGCTGGTGCATCAGTATTGCCACATCGGCGCCCACGCCTTCTCCGGCATGGGCACGGCCATCGGCAAGGACGTCCCGGCGTTCGTGACCGTGTTCGGCAGCCCTGCAGAAGCGCGCAGCATGAACTTCGAAGGCATGCGCCGCCGAGGCTTCAGCGATGAAGTCATTCACGACCTGCGCCGCGCTTACAAGATCGTCTATCGCCAGGGCCTGACCGTCGAGGAGGCCATGAAGGAACTCGACGAGCTGTGCATCCAGCATCCGGAAGTGGAACTGTTCCGTCAGTCGATCAAGAATTCCGCTCGCGGCATCACCCGCTGATATGGCGCAACTCTGCGTAGCGCTGGTGGCTGGCGAGGCCAGCGGCGATATCCTCGGTTCCGGCCTGATGCGTGCCATCAAGGCGCGACACCCCGATGTGCGTTTTATCGGGGTTGGCGGGCCGTTGATGGAAGCCGAGGGCATGATCTCCTACTTCCCCATGGAACGCCTGGCGGTGATGGGCCTGGTCGAGGTGCTTGGCCGCCTGCGTGAGCTGCTCAAGCGCCGCGAGCTGTTGATCGACACCTTGATCGCTGAGCAGCCAGATGTCTTCATCGGCATCGATGCCCCTGATTTCAACCTCAATATCGAACTCAAGCTGCGTCAGGCCGGGATCAAGACCGTGCACTACGTAAGCCCGTCGGTTTGGGCCTGGCGGCAGAAACGCGTGCTGAAAATTCGTCAGGGTTGCGATTTGATGCTGACCCTGCTGCCATTCGAGGCGCGCTTCTACGAAGAGAAGGGCGTGCCGGTGCGTTTTGTCGGCCACCCGCTGGCTGACACCATCCCCCTTGAAGCTGATCGCGCCGCTGCCCGCGCCGAACTTGGCCTGGCTGCTGGCCCGGTGATCGCGTTGATGCCGGGCAGCCGAGGTGGTGAAGTTGGCCGCCTGGGTGCGCTGTTCCTCGATGCAGCCCAGCGCCTGTGCGAACTGGTGCCCGGTGCGCGCTTCGTACTGCCTTGCGCCAATGCTACGCGACGTGCCCAAATCGAGCAGATGCTCGAAGGCCGCAACCTGCCGCTGACCTTGCTCGACGGCCAGTCGCACGTGGCCCTGGCGGCCTGCGATGCGGTGCTGATTGCCTCGGGCACCGCCACGCTTGAAGCCATGCTGTACAAGCGGCCGATGGTGGTGGCCTACCGCCTGGCGCCGCTGACTTACTGGATACTCAAGCGCATGGTCAAGAGCCCTTACGTGTCGCTGCCCAACCTGCTGGCCCAACGTATGTTGGTGCCTGAGCTGTTGCAGGATGCCGCCACCAGCGAAGCCTTGGCCCAGACCTTGGCGCCATTGCTGGCTAATGGTGCGCAGCAGACCGACAGCTTCGATCAGATTCACCGCACCCTGCGCCGTGACGCCTCCAATCAGGCGGCTGATGCGGTGCTGGCCCTGTTGAAGGACCGCTGACATGCAGATGGGACTGGATTTCACCCTGGTCGAAGAGTTGGTTGCCGGCGTCGATGAGGTGGGCCGCGGCCCGCTGTGCGGGGCGGTGGTGACGGCTGCGGTGATTCTCGATCCGCGCCGGCCAATCCTTGGCTTGAACG
Source organism: Pseudomonas sp. SWRI51 (assembly GCF_014268825.1). Taxonomy (NCBI): domain Bacteria; kingdom Pseudomonadati; phylum Pseudomonadota; class Gammaproteobacteria; order Pseudomonadales; family Pseudomonadaceae; genus Pseudomonas; species Pseudomonas sp. SWRI51. Next base: position 30,138 of record NZ_JABWRG010000003.1, read on the forward strand.
ACTCGAAAAAGCTCACCGAAGCGCGCCGTGAGGCGCTGTTCGACGAAATCTGCGAAAAAGCCCTGAGTTTTTGCATTGCCCGCGCCGAGGTCGATGAGATTGACCGCCTCAATATTCTGCAGGCCACCATGCTCGCCATGCAGCGCGCGGTCGAAGGGCTGCATGTCACGCCAAAACTGGCGCTGATCGATGGCAATCGCTGCCCCAAGCTGGCGGTGCCTTCGGCGCCGGTGATCAAGGGCGATTCGCAGGTGCCTGCTATTGCTGCGGCTTCTATCCTGGCCAAGGTAACCCGTGATCGCGAGATGAGCGCGTTCGAGCTGATCTACCCCGGTTATGGCATGGGTGGGCACAAGGGTTACCCGACGCCTGTACACCTGGAAGCCTTGGCGCGACTTGGCCCGACGCCGATTCACCGGCGCTCGTTTGCCCCGGTGCGGGCGGCATGGGAAGCCCGCGAAGGGCTGTCTGACGCGCTGATCTGAATGTGCTGAAGCCCATCGCGGGGCAAGCCTGCTCCCACGCTGGTGTGGGAGGTTCTGGGTTCAGTGTAAGCCTGTTTCGGCCTCATCGCAGGCTGTCGCCAGCTCCCACAGAGACCGCGCACAGCCGCACCATTGAGGCCTGGCCCAGACTTGTGGGAGCGGGCTCAGGCCCTGGCAGGCTGTCGCCAGTTCCTAACCAGACCGCGCACAGCTGCACCATTGAGGTCTGGCCCAGATCTTGTGGGAGCGGGCTTGCCCCGCGATGAGGCCCTGGCAGGCTTGGCCACTTGTCCCGCTTGCCCGGCGATGCGCTGAAACCCCCCTCCTTTTAAGCTACAATCCCGCCCTTGTCGTTCAGCGCTGCTACAGGATCTTCAATGCCGGTCTCCTTCGTTCACCTTCGCGTGCACTCCGAATTCTCCCTGGTCGATGGCCTGGTGCGGATCAAGCCGCTGGCCAAGGCCTTGGCCGGGATGAACATGCCGGCGGTGGCGATCACCGACCAGAGCAACATGTGCTCGCTGGTGAAGTTCTACAAGACCGCCATGGGGGCCGGCATCAAGCCGATCTGCGGCGCCGACCTGTGGCTGGCGGGCACCGACCCGGAAACCCCGCTTTCGCGTATCTGCTTCCTGGCCATGAACCCCCAGGGCTACCGCAACCTCACCGAGCTCATCTCGCGCGGCTGGACCGAAGGCCAGCGCAACGGCCTGGTAGTAATCCAGCGTGATTGGGTAGCGCCAGCGAGCGAGGGCCTGATTGCGCTTTCGGCGGGCAAGGAAGGCGATATTGGCGCCGCGCTGATGGCCGGCCGCCAGGCTGACGCCGAACTGCTGCTGGCCGACTGGCTGCGCATGTTCCCCGACCGCTTCTATGTCGAGGTGCAACGCACCAACCGCGCCGGTGACGAAGAATACGTGCACGCCGCCGTCGCGCTGGCCGACAAGCTTGGCGCACCGCTGGTGGCCACCAACGATGTGCGTTTCATCAAGCAGACCGACTTTGACGCGCACGAAACCCGCGTCTGCATCGGTGAGGGCTGGACCCTGGATGACCCGCGGCGCCCGCGCGGTTACAGCGACCAGCAGTACCTCAAGTCGGCCGAGGAAATGGCCGACTTGTTCAGTGACCTGCCCGATGCCATCGCCAACACCGTCGAAATCGCCAAGCGCTGCAACATCACCGTGCAGTTGGGCAAGTATTTCCTTCCCGACTTCCCTACGCCCAACGGCATGGGCATCGACGATTATCTGCGCCATGTCTCCCATGAAGGCCTGGAAGAGCGCCTGGCGGTGCTGTGGCCGAAGGAAACCACGCCCAACTACGAAGAAAAGCGCCAGGTCTACCTTGACCGGCTGAAGTTCGAGCTGGACATCATCATCCAGATGGGCTTCCCCGGTTACTTCCTGATCGTTATGGACTTCATCAAGTGGGCCAAGAACAACGACGTGCCGGTCGGCCCTGGCCGGGGGTCGGGTGCGGGCTCGCTGGTGGCCTACGTGTTGAAGATCACCGACCTCGACCCACTGGCCTACGACCTGCTGTTCGAACGTTTCCTCAACCCGGAACGGGTATCGATGCCCGACTTCGACGTCGACTTCTGCATGGATGGCCGCGACCGGGTCATCGACTATGTGGCCGAGACTTACGGGCGTAATGCGGTCAGCCAGATCATCACCTTCGGCACCATGGCCGCCAAGGCGGTGGTGCGTGACGTGGCACGGGTGCAGGGCAAGTCCTACGGCCTGGCCGACCGACTGTCGAAGATGATCCCGTTCGAAGTGGGCATGACCCTGGAGAAGGCCTACGAGCAAGAAGAGATCCTGCGCGACTTCCTCAAAAGCGACGAGGACGGCCGCGAGATCTGGGACATGGCGCTCAAGCTCGAAGGCGTCACCCGCGGCACCGGTAAACACGCAGGTGGCGTGGTTATCGCGCCCACCAAACTCACCGATTTCTCGCCGATTGCCTGTGATGAAGAGGGCGGCGGCCTGGTTACCCAGTTCGACAAAGACGACGTCGAGGCCGCGGGCCTGGTCAAGTTCGACTTCCTTGGCCTGAGGACGCTGACCATCATCAAGTGGGCGATGGAGACCATCAACCGCGAGCGCGCGAAGGTCGACTTGCCCGACCTGGTCATCGACTTCATCCCGCTGGATGACCGCAAAACCTACGAGCTGCTGCAAAAAGCCGAAACCACGGCGGTGTTCCAGCTTGAATCGCGGGGCATGAAGGAGCTGATCAAGAAGCTCAAGCCCGACTGCCTCGAAGACCTCATCGCCCTGGTGGCGCTGTTCCGCCCCGGCCCGCTGCAATCGGGCATGGTGGACGACTTCATCAACCGTAAGCACGGCCGCGCCGAGCTTGCCTACCCGCACGCCGACTACCAGTACGAAGGCCTCAAGCCGGTACTGGCGCCCACCTACGGCATCATCCTGTACCAGGAACAGGTGATGCAGATTGCCCAGGTGATGGCCGGCTATACCCTCGGCGGCGCCGACATGCTGCGCCGGGCCATGGGTAAGAAAAAGCCCGAAGAGATGGCCAAGCAGCGCGGTGGCTTCATCGAAGGTTGCGTGGCCAATAATATCGAGGCGGACCTTGCAGGTAACATCTTCGATCTGGTGGAGAAGTTCGCAGGTTACGGCTTCAACAAATCCCACTCCGCCGCCTATGGCCTGGTGTCCTACCAGACCGCCTGGCTGAAGACGCACTACCCGGCGCCGTTCATGGCTGCGGTGCTGTCGGCGGATATGCACAACACCGACAAGGTGGTGGTGCTGATCGAAGAAGTGCGCAGCATGAAGCTGCGCCTCGATGCCCCGGACGTGAATGCCTCCGAGTTCAAGTTCACCGTCAATGATGACGGCCGCATCATCTATGGCCTGGGCGCGATCAAGGGCGTGGGCGAGGGGCCGGTCGAGGCGATTGTCGAGGCACGCAGCCAGGGCGGGCCGTTCAAGGACCTGTTCGACTTCTGCGAGCGCGTCGACCTCAAGCGGGTCAACAAGCGCACCCTGGATGCACTGATCCGAAGCGGCGCACTGGATCGCCTCGGCCCGCATTTCCACGACGAGATCAAGGCCTACCAGGCAAACATCGACCGTAACCGTGCGGTATTGCTGTCGGCGCTCGAAGAGGCGATCAAAGCCGCCGAACAGACCGCCCGTACTGCCGACAGCGGCCACGTCGACCTGTTTGGCGGTTTGTTCGTCGAAGCAGACTCCGACGTTTATGCCAACCACCACAAGGTGCGCGAGCTGACGCTCAAAGAGCGCCTCAAAGGTGAGAAAGACACCCTCGGCCTGTACCTCACCGGCCACCCCATCGATGAGTACGAGACCGAGATCCGCCGTTTTGCCCGCCAGCGCATCATCGACCTCAAACCCGCGCGCGATACGCAAACCATCGCCGGGATGATCATTGCCCTGCGGGTGATGAAGAACAAGAAGGGCGACAAGATGGGCTTTGTCACCCTCGATGACCGCTCCGGGCGCATCGAAGCCTCGCTGTTTGCTGACTCGTTCATGGCCGCCCAGGCGCTGCTGCAGCCTGATGCCATGGTGGTGGTGGAGGGCGAGGTGAGCAATGACGACTTCTCCGGTGGCCTGCGCCTGCGCGTCAAGCAGGTGATGACCATGGAGGATGCGCGTACCAAGCTTGCCGAAAGCCTGCGCCTGAAAGTCGCCCATGATGCGCTCAAGGGCGACCGCCTGAAGTGGCTGGGCGAACTGATCACCCGCCACCGCGGTGGCTGCCCGATCACCTTGGAGTACACAGGTGCCGATGCCAAGGCGATGCTGCAGTTTGGCGAGCAATGGACCATCGACCCGGCTGATGGCCTTATCCAGGCTCTGCGTGACCAGTTCGGACGTGAGAACGTCTTCCTGCAATATCGTTGAAACGACACATTTTAATCTCGACCTTTATGCGCCTGATCCCTTAAGGTATGGCGCCAAACGGATCAACCGGCCGGCCGCCTGGCCGTAGACCCAAGACGGAAGCTTATGAACCCGAATTTCCTCGATTTCGAACAGCCGATTGCCGACCTGCAAGCCAAGATCGAAGAGCTGCGCCTGGTAGGCAACGACAACTCGCTGAACATCAGCGATGAAATTTCCCGTCTGCAAGAAAAGAGCAGCACCCTGACCGAAAGTATTTTCGGCAACCTGACCAGCTGGCAGATCGCTCGCCTGGCACGTCACCCGCGCCGTCCGTACACCCTCGACTACATCGAGCACGTGTTCGACGAGTTCGAAGAACTGCACGGCGACCGTCACTTCTCCGACGACGCCGCCATTGTTGGCGGTACCGCGCGCTTGAATGACAAGCCAGTGATGATCATCGGCCACCAGAAAGGCCGTGAAGTGCGTGAAAAGGTCCGTCGCAACTTCGGCATGCCACGCCCTGAGGGCTACCGCAAGGCGTGCCGCCTGATGGAAATGGCCGAGCGCTTCAAGATGCCGATCCTGACCTTCATCGACACCCCCGGCGCCTACCCAGGCATCGACGCCGAAGAGCGCAACCAGAGCGAGGCGATTGCCTGGAACCTGCGTGTCATGGCCCGCCTGAAAACCCCGATCATCGCCACTGTAATCGGTGAAGGTGGTTCTGGCGGCGCACTCGCCATCGGTGTCTGCGACCAGTTGAACATGCTGCAGTACTCCACCTACGCGGTGATCTCGCCAGAAGGCTGCGCCTCGATCCTGTGGAAGACTGCCGACAAGGCCGCTGACGCTGCCGAAGCCATGGGCATCACCGCCGAGCGCCTGAAGAGCCTGAACATCGTCGACAAGGTCATCCAGGAGCCGCTGGGCGGCGCCCACCGTGACCCGGCCAAAATGGCCAGCAACGTGCGCGCCGATCTGATCGAACAGCTGGACATGCTGGGCAAGCTTGACCACGAAACGCTGCTCAAGCGTCGTTATGACCGCTTGATGAGCTACGGTCTGTAATGTGCACGGGGGCGCCAAAAGCGCCCCCGGCTATTTCACTGCCCTGAGGCCCTGATGCTCAGCCTCACCCCTTGGCTTTCAGCCCCCGCCTGGTACATCGCCTTCTCTGGTGGCCTCGATTCCACCGTCTTGCTGCACCTGTTGGCCGACTACGCACGCCAGCATCCAACGCCCCCGCTGCGTGCCATTCACGTACACCACGGCCTGCAATCTGCCGCCGATGCCTGGCCCTGCCACTGCAAGGCGGTCTGCGCAGCCTTGGGCATCGAGCTTGACGTTATCCCTGTCACGGTCGCCTCCGGCGCCAGCGTCGAGCAGGCTGCCCGCGATGCGCGTTATGGCGCGTTCGAGAAGCTGTTGAGCCCCGGCGCGGTGCTGTTCACTGGCCAGCACCGCGACGATCAGGCCGAGACCTTGCTGTTTCGCCTGTTGCGTGGCGCCGGGCTGCGTGGGCTTTCGGCCATGCCCGAGGCGCGTGCGCTGGGGCAGGGCAGGGTGGTGCGCCCCTTGTTGAAACTGTCGCGCCAGCAGTTGCAGGCCTACGCCAATGCGCAGGGTTTGGCCTGGATCGAGGACCCGAGCAACGCAGATACGGCCATGGCGCGTAATTTCTTGCGCGGCGAGGTGCTGCCGCTGCTACACGGGCGCTGGCCTGCCGCTGCCAGCAACTTCGCCCGCAGCGCCGAGCACCTCGGTGAAGCGCTGGGCCTGCTCGATGAACTGGCCGCTGAGGACCTGGCGCAGGCCTGCGGCAAAGCGCCGCTCCCCTGGCTTGGGCTGGCCTCTCTAGACCTGGCAACCCTCAAGGCGTTGTCGCCTGCCCGCCAGCGCAACGCCTTGCAGTTCTGGCTGAGCCAGCGCACGCGGTTGCCAGACAGCCGCCACTGGGCAGGCTGGGAGGCGTTGCGCGATGCCGGCGCCGATGCCTGCCCTATCTGGCGGCTGGAAGGTGGTGAGGTGCAGCGCAGCAACGGGCGTATCTGGTGGCTGAGCGGGGCCTGGTTGCAGCCGGTCGGTGCCGGCCTGCCATGGCCAGACCCTTCGCAGGTGCTGGAGTTGCCCGGCAACGGCAGCGTTCGCCTGGAAGCCGGCGCAGCCCTTGCCGGCCTGCGCATTGCCTACCGGCACGGTGGCGAGGTCGTGCATATAGAGGGGCGCGGCCACCGCGACCTGAAGCGCCTGCTCAATGCGCTGCTCATCCCTCATTTCGTGCGTCCGCGCCTGCCGTTGCTATATTGCGGCGACCAGTTGCTGGCGGTAGCCAACGTTGCGTTGCGCACTGAGGCAAATTGCCAGCTTCATTGGCTTGCGCCGACCGACGTGCAAGGTTTGAGCTGAAGGGTACATTCCGGTAGACTACCCTCCCTTCTTGATACAACTTCTGTGGCTTCCTCGAAAACACAGCGGTTGCCGATTACCAAGCAGTTTTTTGCTGGGCTGATTCTTAAAATGACGAGCGAGCTCCATGCCGGGGATACCCCTGGTCTGTACAGACGCGACAGTTGTTCGAGATGCACTGTGATTGACGCAGGTGATCGGGGGCTTCGGCCTTCCTTCGCTTTCTCCGGCGGCCCATGCCGCCTTAACGCAGACTTCTAGGGTTTTTCATGACGCGCTACATATTCGTCACGGGCGGTGTTGTTTCTTCATTGGGGAAAGGCATTGCCTCGGCTTCCCTGGCGGCCATCCTGGAAGCGCGGGGGCTCAAGGTCACCATGCTCAAGCTGGACCCATACATCAACGTCGATCCGGGCACCATGAGCCCGTTCCAGCACGGTGAAGTATTCGTCACGCACGACGGCGCCGAGACCGACCTCGACCTGGGCCACTACGAGCGGTTCATCCGCACCACGATGACCCAGAACAACAACTTCACCACTGGCCGCATCTACGAGCACGTACTGCGCAAAGAACGCCGTGGTGATTACCTGGGCGCGACCATCCAGGTCATCCCGCACATCACCGACGAAATCAAGCGCCGCATCATCAAGGGTGCCGGTGACGCCGATGTCGCTCTGGTCGAAATCGGTGGCACTGTGGGCGACATCGAGTCGCAGCCGTTCCTCGAGGCCATTCGCCAGTTGCGTGTCGAAGTCGGCTCCAAGCGCGCCATGCTGATGCACCTGACGCTGGTGCCGTACATCGCCACTGCCGGTGAAACCAAGACCAAGCCGACCCAGCACTCGGTCAAGGAACTGCGCTCCATCGGCCTGCAGCCAGACGTGCTGATCTGCCGCTCCGACCACCCGGTCGATGCTTCGTCGCGTCGCAAGATCGCGCTGTTCACCAACGTTGAAGAGCGTGCGGTGATTTCGCTGGAAGACGTCGACACCATCTACAAGATTCCTGGCGTGCTGCATGCTCAAGGCCTGGACGACTTCGTCGTCGAGCGGTTCGGCCTGCAGTGCAACAGCGCAGACCTGTCCGAGTGGGACAAGGTGGTCGATGCCAAGCTCAACCCTGAGCAGGAAGTCACCATCGCCATGGTCGGCAAGTACATGGAGCTGCTCGATGCGTACAAGTCGCTGATCGAAGCGATGAGCCACGCCGGCATCACCAACCGTACCAAGGTCAACCTGCGCTACATCGACTCCGAAGACATCGAGAACCAGGGCACCAGCCTGCTCGAAGGTGCCGATGCCATTCTGGTTCCGGGCGGCTTCGGTCTGCGCGGCGTCGAAGGCAAGATCACCGCGGTGCAGTACGCCCGTGAGAACAAGGTTCCGTACCTGGGTATCTGCCTGGGCATGCAGGTCGCGGTCATCGAGTTCGCCCGTAACGTGGTGGGCTGGAAAGACGCCAACTCCACCGAATTCGACCGCAACAGCGGGCACCCGGTTGTCGGCCTGATCACCGAGTGGGCAGATGCCACCGGCGCTGTCGAAACCCGTACCGAAGCTTCCGACCTGGGCGGCACCATGCGTCTGGGCGCCCAGGACTGCCAACTGGCGGCCGGCTCCAAGGTGCACGACTGCTACGGCAAGGACGTGATCACCGAGCGCCATCGCCACCGCTACGAAGTGAACAACAACCTGCTGCCACAGCTGGTTGAAGCCGGCCTGCAGGTTTCCGGCCGTTCCGAAGACGGCGCGCTGGTAGAAGTGGTCGAGTCCAAGGATCACCCATGGTTCGTCGCCTGCCAGTTCCACCCGGAATTCACCTCCACTCCGCGTGACGGTCACCCGCTGTTCAGCGGCTTCGTCAAGGCTGCCCTGGCGCAGAAGAAAAAGGCCTGATTCATGACTCAGAAGATCATTCGCGTCGGTAACATCGAGATCGCCAACGACAAGCCGTTCGTCCTGTTCGGCGGCATGAACGTTCTGGAATCCCGTGATCTGGCCCTGAAGGTCTGCGAGGAATACGTGCGGGTTACCGAAAAACTCGGTATCCCCTACGTGTTCAAGGCCAGCTTCGACAAAGCCAACCGCTCGTCGGTCAGCTCCTATCGCGGCCCGGGCATGGAAGAAGGCCTGAAGATCTTCCAGGAGATCAAGCAGACCTTCAACGTGCCGGTGATCACCGATGTGCACGAGCCGTACCAGTGCCAGCCGGTCGCCGAAGTGTGCGACATCATCCAGTTGCCGGCTTTCCTGTCGCGCCAGACGGACCTGGTGGTGGCAATGGCCAAGACCGGTGCGGTGATCAACATCAAGAAGGCGCAGTTCCTGGCGCCGCACGAGATGAAACACATCCTCGCCAAGTGCGTCGAGGCCGGCAACGACCAGCTCATCCTGTGTGAGCGCGGTTCGAGCTTTGGCTACAATAACCTGGTCGTCGACATGCTCGGCTTCGGCATCATGAAGCAGTTCGAGTACCCGGTGTTCTTCGACGTCACCCACGCGCTGCAAATGCCCGGTGGCCGTTCCGATTCCGCCGGTGGCCGCCGTGCCCAGGTTACCGACCTGGCCAAGGCCGGCATGAGCCAAGGCCTTGCCGGCCTGTTCCTCGAAGCCCACCCAGACCCGGACAACGCCAAGTGCGATGGCCCGTGCGCCCTGCGTCTGGACAAACTGGAGCCGTTCCTCAGCCAGCTCAAGCAGCTGGATGACCTGGTGAAAAGTTTTCCGACGGTAGAAACCGCGTAAAGCGCATTTCTCGGGTAAAGTACCGCCCGTTCCACCCCTGACCATCAGGTCAGGGGCTCCCTTCGCCAGGCCTGCCCGTGCCATGTCGCCTGGTGAACGGCAAGAATTCCCAAAAGTTGCGTTGTTTTCGTCAATTCTGGAGTGCTTACAACAATGGCAAAGATCGTCGACATCAAAGGTCGTGAAGTTCTCGACTCGCGTGGCAACCCCACCGTGGAAGCCGATGTGCTGCTCGACAACGGCATCATCGGCAGCGCTTGCGCGCCGTCTGGTGCTTCCACTGGCTCGCGCGAAGCGCTGGAGCTGCGTGATGGCGACAAGAGCCGTTACATGGGCAAGGGCGTGCTGAAGGCTATCGCCAACATCAATGGCCCGATCCGTGACCTGCTGCTGGGCAAGGACCCATCGGACCAGAAAGCCCTGGACCGCGCCATGATTGACCTGGACGGCACTGAAAACAAAGCCAAGCTGGGCGCCAACGCCATTCTGGCTGTTTCGCTGGCTGCCGCCAAAGCCGCGGCTCAGGACCAGGACCTGCCACTGTACGCGCACATTGCCAACCTGAACGGCACCCCGGGCCAGTACTCCATGCCGGTTCCGATGATGAACATCATCAACGGCGGCGAGCACGCCGACAACAACGTCGATATTCAAGAGTTCATGGTGCAGCCGGTTGGCGCCAAGACCTTCTCCGACGGCCTGCGCATGGGCACCGAAATCTTCCATCACCTCAAAGCTGTGCTCAAGGCCCGTGGCCTGAACACCGCCGTCGGCGACGAAGGCGGCTTCGCGCCGAACCTGGCTTCCAACGAAGACGCCCTGGCGGCCATCGCTGAAGCCTGCGAAAAAGCCGGCTACAAACTGGGCACCGACGTGACCCTGGCACTGGACTGCGCGGCTTCCGAATTCTACGAAGACGGCAAGTACAACCTGTCCGGTGAAGGCAAGTCGTTCGACGCCGAAGGCTTCGCTGACTACCTCAAAGGCTTGACCGAGCGCTTCCCGATCATCTCGATCGAAGACGGCCTGGACGAGTCCGACTGGGCTGGCTGGAAAATCCTGACCGACAAGATCGGCGAGAAAGTCCAGCTGGTGGGCGACGACCTGTTCGTTACCAACACCAAGATCCTCAAGGAAGGCATCGAAAAGGGCATCGGTAACTCGATCCTGATCAAGTTCAACCAGATCGGCTCGCTGACCGAAACCCTCGAAGCCATCCAGATGGCCAAGGCTGCCGGCTACACCGCCGTGATCTCGCACCGTTCGGGCGAAACCGAAGACTCCACCATCGCCGACCTGGCTGTGGGTACCGCTGCGGGCCAGATCAAGACCGGTTCGCTGTGCCGTTCCGACCGCGTCAGCAAGTACAACCAACTGCTGCGCATCGAAGAGCAACTGGGCGCCAAAGCCGTTTACCGCGGCCGTGCCGAGTTTCGCGGCTGAGCAAGAGATGGTAAAAAGGCAGCAGCCGGGGTGGCCTGAACGTTCGTACTGAATTTTCAGGCCTTTCCTACGGGTTTCTGTCGATGAAGCCTGGCCTCGGCCAGGCTTCTTGCTATAGGAAGCTCGCTGCGGCGGCCTTTACACCTGGATACCTTCATGCGCAGTCCTTATTGGTTGTTTCTTGTTCTGCTCCTGCTGCTCGGCGGCCTGCAATATCGCCTATGGGTCGGTACTGGCAGCCTTGCGCAAGTGACCGAGCTCAAGCAGCAGATTGACGAACAGCATGCCGAGAACGAACGGCTGCTGGAGCGTAATCGCGTGCTCGATGCCGAAGTGCTGGAGCTGAAGAAAGGGATGGAGACCGTCGAAGAACGGGCTCGTCATGAACTGGGGATGGTCAAGGACGGCGAGACCCTCTACCAGCTGCCGCAAAAATGACCCACCCCTTGCCGGCCTTCTGGGCCGTGATCCCTGCTGCGGGCGTTGGTGCCCGTATGGCGGCCGACCGTCCCAAGCAGTACCTGATGCTGGGCGGGCAGACGCTTATCGAGCATAGCCTCGACTGTTTTCTCGATCACCCCACGCTCCAGGGCGTTGTGGTGAGTATTGCCGATGACGACCCTTACTGGCCCGGCCTGCGCTGCGCCAGCGATGGGCGTATCCGTCGTGCCAGCGGTGGTGCTGAGCGTGCCGACTCGGTGCTCAATGCCTTGCTGCTGTTGCATGCCCAGGGCGCTGCGGATGATGACTGGGTGCTGGTGCACGATGCCGCCCGGCCCAACCTTGCGCGCACTGACCTGGACCGGCTGTTGGCCGAGCTTGCCGATGACCCGGTGGGCGGCCTGTTGGCGGTGCCGGCGCGTGACACCCTCAAGCGTGCCGGGGCCGATGGCCGGGTCAGTGCCACTATTGACCGCAGTACCATCTGGCAGGCCTACACACCGCAGATGTTCCGCCTTGGCCTGTTGCACCGAGCGCTGGCTGAATGCCTGGTGGCGGATGTGGCGGTGACCGATGAATCCTCTGCCATCGAATGGGCCGGCCACGCGCCACGGCTGATCGAAGGGCGCAGTGACAACATCAAGGTGACTCGGCCAGAGGATCTTGAGTGGTTGCGCCAACGCTGGGCTGGGCGGCGCTAGGGGGTCGCCGGTAATGGCCTCACCGCGGGGCAAGCCCGCTCCCACGCCCATAAGACATTTGTGGGAGCGGGCTTGCCCCGCGGTGAGGCCATTACAAGCTTATGAACCCGCCCGATACTCCGGCAACTGCGCCAATTCTTCCTTCATATAGTCCACCAGCCGCCGCACCTTCGGCGACAGGTGCCGCTGCTGCGGATACAGCGCCCAGACGGCCGTATTAGGCGGCTGGTGCGCCTCCAGCAACGACACCAGTGCACCGCTGTGCAGGTGCTCAAGCACGTAATAGTCTGGCAACTGGCACAAACCCATCCCCAGCAACGCCGCATCTAGCACCGCCTGGCCACTGTTGCAGCGCCAGTTGCCCTGAACCCGCTGGCTGACCTCCCGCCCATCCTGCTGCAAGGCCCACAGGTCGGTGCTGCCAATCAGGCAGTTGTGCCGCGCCAATTCCGACACGCTATGGGGGCGCCCGTAGCGTTCCAGGTAAGCAGGCGATGCGCACAGGTACATGCGCCGCGGCGCCAGGCGCGTTGCCACCAGCCTTGAGTCTTGCAGGCGCCCCAGGCGAATGGCCAGGTCCATGCCTTCGTGCAGCAGGTCGAGGGTGCGGTTGCTCAGCTCGACCTCAACGCGCAACTGCGGATACTGCGCCATGAAGCGCGTCACCAGCGGCACGATGAAGCGCTCGCCATAAGCCACCGCGCAGGTCATGCGCAACAGGCCCTTGGGTTCGCTGGCCAGGTCGCCCATGGCGCGCAGGGCTTCCTCGCGGCCGTCCTGCAGGCGCTGGCAATGCTGCAGGAAGGTCTGGCCGGCCTCACTCAACGTGACTCGCCGGGTGCTGCGGTACAGCAGGCGTGTTTGCAGGCGTTCTTCAAGGCGGGCGATCTGCCGGCTGATATGTGAGGACGACACCCCAAGGCGCTCGGCCGCCGCCGTGAACTGCCCGGACTCGGCCACCGCGACGAACTCGTCGATGCCTTCCCAGCGGTTGCTCATTGATTGTCCCTGTACAGCAATAATGTTTTTTATCCGGCTGGATTATTCATCAAAAGGCGATGAATTACACTGCTGGACTGTTATCGACATTCTTTTTGGAGACCTTTGATGATCAAGTCCCGCGCCGCTGTAGCCTTCGAAGCGAAAAAAACCCTGGAAATCGTCGAAGTCGACGTCGCCATGCCCAAAGCCGGTGAAGTGCTGCTGCGCGTCGTCGCCTCCGGTGTGTGCCACACCGATGCCTATACCCTGTCGGGCGCCGATCCTGAAGGCATCTTCCCGTCGATCCTGGGCCACGAAGGTGGCGCGATCGTTGAAGCAGTGGGCGAGGGCGTCACGTCGGTGGCGGTGGGCGATCATGTGATTCCGCTGTACACCCCGGAATGCGGCCAGTGCAAATTCTGCCGCTCGGGCAAGACCAACCTGTGCCAGGCCATCCGCGCCACCCAGGGCAAAGGCTTGATGCCGGACGGCACCACTCGCTTCAGCTATAAAGGCCAGCAGCTGTTCCACTACATGGGCACCTCGACCTTCTCCGAGTACACCGTGCTGCCGGAAATTTCCGTGGCCAAGATCCAGAAAGAAGCACCGCTGGAGAAGGTCTGCCTGCTCGGCTGTGGCGTCACCACCGGGATTGGCGCTGTGCTCAATACCGCCAAGGTCAAGCCGGGCGATACCGTGGCCATCTTCGGCCTGGGCGGCATCGGCCTGTCGGCGGTCATTGGTGCGGTCAAGGCCAAGGCCTCGCGCATCATCGCCATCGACATCAACCCGGCCAAGTTCGAAATTGCCCGCCAGCTCGGTGCCACCGACTGCATCAACCCCAAGGAATACGATCGCCCAATCCAGGAAGTCATCGTCGACCTCACCGACGGCGGCGTGGACTTCTCGTTCGAGTGCATCGGTAACGTGCAACTGATGCGTGCTGCACTGGAATGCTGCCACAAGGGCTGGGGTGAATCGGTGATCATCGGTGTTGCCGGTGCCGGCCAGGAAATCGCTACCCGTCCGTTCCAACTGGTGACCGGCCGCGTCTGGCGTGGTTCGGCATTCGGCGGTGTGCGCGGGCGCAGCGAGCTGCCGAGCTATGTCGAAATGTCGCAAAAGGGCGAGATCCCGCTGGATACCTTCATCACCCACACCATGGGCCTTGAAGACATCAACAAGGCATTCGACCTGATGCATGAAGGCAAGAGCATCCGTAGCGTTATCCACTTTTGAGGCTGCTGCCATGACGCTGGAAAACATCTCCTGTCAGAAAAGCTTCGGCGGCTGGCACAAGCGCTACCGGCATGCCTCCAAGGTGCTCGGTTGCGACATGGTGTTCGCCGTGTACCTGCCGCCCCAGGCCGAGCAGGGCGCGAAGCTGCCGGTGCTGTACTGGCTGAGCGGCCTGACCTGCACCGACGAAAACTTCATGCAGAAGGCCGGCGCCCAGCGCCTGGCCGCCGAGCTGGGCTTGATCATCGTGGCCCCCGATACCAGCCCGCGTGGCGAGCAGGTGCCGGGCGACCCGGATGGCGCGTGGGATTTCGGCCTGGGGGCGGGGTTCTACCTCAACGCCACCCAGCAGCCGTGGGCGCAGCATTACCGCATGCATGATTATGTGGTTAGCGAACTGCCTGCACTGATCGAGGCGCACTTCCCGGCGTCCGATCAGCGCAGCATCAGCGGCCACTCCATGGGAGGGCATGGTGCACTGGTGTGCGCACTGCGTAATCCTGGGCGCTATCAGTCGGTCTCGGCGTTTTCGCCGATCAGTAACCCTATGGATTGCCCGTGGGGCGAAAAGGCCTTCAGCCGCTACTTGGGCGAAGACCGCGCGCGCTGGCGCGAGTGGGATGCCAGCGTGCTGCTGGCCGAGGCGAGCGAATGCCCACCGCTGTTGGTCGACCAAGGCGACCGCGACGACTTCCTGCAAAAGCAGCTCAAGCCAGAAACCCTGGAGCAGGCCGCACGCAAAGGTGGCCATGGCATCACGCTGCGCCTTCAGCCAGGCTACGACCACAGCTACTACTTCATCGCCAGCTTTATCGATGAACACCTGCGCCATCATGCCGTGGCACTTGGCCGGGTGTAGCCGGCGGCTGCCAGGCGCAAGCTTCTAGCTTCTAGCTTGCCCCCCGCAGCGGCAAATGCAGGTAGAATCACGCCCTGACTCAATCAGGGCGTTTTTTATGCGTATTGGCCACGGCTACGATGTGCACCGTTTTGCCGACGGTGATTTCATTACCCTGGGCGGGGTGCGTATCCCCCACAAGTTCGGCCTGTTGGCCCACTCCGATGGCGACGTGCTGCTGCACGCGCTCAGCGATGCCCTGCTCGGTGCGGCGGCGCTGGGTGATATCGGCAAGCACTTCCCGGATACCGACCCGCAGTTCAAGGGCGCCGATAGCCGAGTGCTGTTGCGGCATGTGGTGGGCGTGGTGCGCAACAAAGGCTGGAAGGTCGGCAACGTCGACGCCACCATCGTTGCCCAGGCGCCGAAAATGGCCCCGCACATCGATACCATGCGCCAGCGCATCGCCGAAGACCTGCAGGTCGATCTCGACCAGGTCAACGTCAAGGCCACTACCGAAGAAAAGCTCGGCTTCACCGGCCGTGAGGAAGGGATCGCCGTGCACGCTGTCGCCCTGTTGCTGCCCGCATGAACGAACTTGAACTGTTGGGCCCGCGGGCCTTTGGTGACGCGCTGGGTAGCGCGGTGCTCAAGGCGGTGGCCGAAGATTTCCAGGTCGATGAAGTGCTCGACATCCCGCTGTCCGGGCAGGGCGAGCACTTGTGGCTATGGGTCGAAAAGCGTGACCTCAACACCGAAGAAGCTGCTCGCCGCCTGGCCCGCGCTGCTGGTGTGCCGGCGCGCGCCATCAGCTACGCCGGCCTCAAGGACCGCCAGGCCCTGACCCGTCAGTGGTTCAGCCTGCACCTGCCAGGCAAGGCCGACCCCGACCTGTCGCGCGCCGAAGATGACACCTTGCGCGTACTCAAACAGGTACGCCACCAGCGCAAGCTGCAACGTGGCGCCCACTCGGCCAATGGCTTCACCTTGCGTCTGACCGGTCTGACCGCCGATCACCCGGCGCTCGATGCCCGCCTTGAACAACTCAAAGCCCACGGGGTGCCCAATTATTTCGGCAGCCAGCGTTTTGGCCATGCCGGCGGTAACGTCCACGATGCCCAGGGCTGGGCCGCGCGCCAGGCCTTGCCGGAGCAGCGCAATGTACGTTCGCGGCTGCTGTCGGCTGGCCGCAGCTACCTGTTCAACCAGGTGCTTGCCGCGCGTGTGGCAGATGGCAGTTGGCAGCGCGCCCAGGTCGGTGACCTGCTGGCGTTTACCGACAGCCGTAGTTTTTTCCCCGCGGGCGAGGCGGAGTGTTGCGACCCGCGCCTGGCGATTCTTGACCTGCATCCAACCGGGCCGCTGTGGGGCGAAGGCCCGTCGCCCACCGCTGGCGCCACCTTGGCCGTGGAGTCGGCGGTGGCCGAACGGCACCCGGCGCTGTGCCAGTGGCTGGCGCGGGCGGGCATGGATCAGGAACGGCGCATCCTGCGGCTCCCTATTGGGCGGCTGACGTGGCATTATCCAGAGCCTGATATCCTGCAACTGGAATTCGTCCTTCCGGCCGGATGCTTCGCCACCGTCGTGGTGCGCGAACTCGTCGATCTGGTGCCGGTAGGGCAGACGGACAGCCCATGCGTATTCTGATTTCCAATGATGACGGTGTTACCGCCCCCGGCCTTGCTGCGCTGCATGCAGCGCTGGCCGATTACGCCCAGTGCACGGTCATCGCACCTGATCAAGACAAAAGCGGTGCCGGCAGCTCGCTGACGCTGGACCGGCCGCTGCATCCGCAAACGCTTGCCAACGGCTTCATCAGCCTCAACGGCACGCCGACCGACTGCGTGCACCTGGGGCTTAATGGCCTGCTGGCACACACGCCCGACATGGTGGTGTCCGGCATCAACCTGGGCGCCAACCTGGGTGACGATGTGCTTTATTCGGGCACCGTCGCAGCCGCCCTCGAGGGGCGTTTCCTTGGCGGAACTTCGCTTGCGTTCTCGCTGGTGTCGCGTCAGCCCGACAACCTGCCGGCAGCTGCCCACATCGCCCGGCGCCTGGTCGAGGCGCAGGCGCGTCTGGAACTGCCGCCGCGCACCGTGCTGAATATCAACATCCCCAACTTGCCGCTTGAGCACATCCGTGGCATCCAGCTCACCCGCCTGGGGCACCGGGCGCGTGCGGCGGCGCCGACCAAAGTGGTCAACCCACGGGGCAAGGAAGGTTACTGGATTGCCGTTGCCGGTGACGCCGAGGACGGCGGCCCGGGCACTGATTTCCATGCGGTGATGCAGGGCTACGTGTCGATCACTCCGCTGCAACTGGACCGCACTTTCAACGATGCCTTCGAGCGCTTCGAGGGCTGGCTGGAGGGCGTGCTCTGATGCGCGAACAGGACGATCTGATGCGCCGAGGGATCGGCATGACCTCGCAGCGTACCCGTGAGCGGCTGATCCAGCGGCTCTGCGAGGAAGGGGTGTCCAACACCCAGGTGCTCGAGGCCATCCGCCGTACGCCGCGCCACCTGTTCGTCGACGAGGCGCTGTCGCACCGCGCCTACGAAGATACTGCGCTGCCCATCGGCCACAACCAGACCATCTCACAGCCGTTCATGGTTGCACACATGAGCGAACTGCTGCTCGAGGCCGGCCCGCTGGACAAGGTGCTGGAGATCGGTACCGGTTCCGGCTACCAGACCGCCATCCTCGCCCAGCTGGTCGAGCGGGTGTTCTCGGTCGAGCGTATCAAGGTGCTGCAGGATCGCGCCAAGGAACGCTTGCTCGAGCTCAACCTGCGCAACGTGGTATTCCGCTGGGGCGATGGCTGCGAAGGCTGGCCGGCGCTGGCACCGTACAACGGCATCATCGTCACTGCCGTGGCCCCTGAAGTGCCTCAGGCACTGCTCGACCAACTGGCACCTGGTGGGCGGCTGGTCATACCGGTCGGCCCGGCGGGGGAAACCCAACAGTTGATGCTGATCGTGCGCGAAGAGCATGGTTTTTCGCGTCGGGTACTGGGCGCAGTGCGCTTTGTGCCGCTGCTCAACGGCCCCCTGGCATAAGCAACAACGCCGGAATATTTGCACCACAGACGAATTCCTGCGCACCAGCCCTGTCTATTCGGCGAGGCTGGCGCTTATCGCAGCACACACTGGGCCACCGCATCAGCGCGGCTCGGTTATAATTGCAACAATATTGCATTTCATATTGTTATTTTTCGGCACCATGAGGGGAGCGCGGGTGGGTCACACAGTCGTTCGGCAGCGCAAGGATCGTTCGGTTTTGAAGCTTCTGGTGATTGCGCTGGCCATGGGAACCCTGTTGGCCGGCTGCTCGAGCACAGGCTCCAGCGGTGCGCGGGTGGTCGACCGCAATAACGCGGCGCCCAAGCGCCCCACCGTCACCTCCGGCCAGCACACCGTCAAGCCAGGCGATACGCTGTTCTCCATCGCGTTTCGCTATGGCTGGGACTACAAGGAACTGGCCGCGCGCAACAACATTCCGGCCCCCTATACCATCCGGCCGGGCCAGGCGATCCGTTTCAGCAGTGCCGCAGGTGGCAGCACAACGGTCTCCTCCAGCCCCTCTTCGTCGAGCAAGACAACGGTCATTCGTCGGCCAGTTGCCACTACTGCGCCCGCTTCGAATAATGGCAAAACTGCCAACACCGCGACTTCCTCGTCGACGCAAACGGTTGCAACCGTACCGGCTGCAGAGCGCGCCGTAGGCGGCTGGACGTGGCCGGCAAACGGCGTGCTGATTGGAAAATTTGCTTCAAACGGTAGTTTGAATAAAGGCGTTGATATCGCCGGGGATTTGGGACAGCCTGTTTTTGCTGCGTCTGATGGAGCAGTGGTTTACGCCGGTAGTGGATTGCGGGGCTACGGCGAGCTGATCATCATCAAGCACAACGATACCTACGTCAGTGCCTACGGTCACAACCGCAGGCTTTTGGTTCGGGAGGGGCAGCAGGTCAAGGCAGGGCAGACAATCGCAGAAATGGGGTCTACGGGCACTGATCGGGTGAAACTGCATTTTGAGATTCGCCGCCAGGGCAAACCCGTCGATCCGCTTCAGTTCTTGCCACGCCGTTGATCCTGTTCCGGCCTGTTCCTTGGATGTAGAGGGGACAGGCTCCAGCGCTGCCACGGAAGGGTGACGCTCGAGTCTGAGTTCGAACTCAGCAAAGGACTATAACAATGGCTCTCAGCAAAGAAGTGCCGGAGTTTGACATCGACGATGACCTCCTCCTGATGGAGACCGGCATCGTTTTGGATACGGATGTGGTGTCAGACGAACCTGTTGCACCGGTTCGAACTAAGTCAAAACAGAGCGCATCGCTCAAACAGCACAAGTACATCGACTACACCCGGGCGCTTGATGCGACCCAGTTGTACCTCAACGAAATTGGCTTCTCGCCCCTGCTTTCGCCAGAGGAAGAAGTGCATTTTGCGCGGCTCTCGCAAAAAGGCGACCCAGCCGGCCGCAAGCGCATGATCGAAAGCAACCTGCGCCTGGTGGTGAAAATCGCCCGCCGCTACGTCAACCGCGGCCTATCGCTGCTAGACCTGATCGAAGAAGGCAACCTTGGCCTTATTCGCGCCGTAGAAAAGTTCGACCCTGAACGCGGCTTCCGCTTCTCGACCTACGCCACCTGGTGGATTCGTCAGACCATCGAGCGGGCGATCATGAACCAGACCCGCACCATCCGCCTGCCGATCCACGTGGTCAAAGAGCTCAACGTCTACCTGCGGGCTGCGCGGGAACTGACGCAAAAGCTCGACCACGAACCGTCGCCTGAAGAAATCGCCAACCTGCTCGAAAAACCGGTCGCGGAGGTCAAGCGCATGCTTGGGCTGAACGAGCGGGTATCTTCGGTTGACGTGTCCCTCGGGCCGGACTCCGACAAGACCCTGCTCGACACCCTCACCGATGACCGCCCCACTGACCCATGCGAGCTGCTGCAGGACGACGACCTGTCGCAGAGCATCGACCAGTGGCTGGGCGAGTTGACCGACAAGCAGCGTGAGGTGGTGGTGCGCCGCTTCGGCCTGCGCGGCCACGAAAGCAGCACCCTTGAAGACGTTGGCCTGGAAATCGGCCTGACCCGTGAGCGGGTGCGGCAGATCCAGGTCGAGGGCCTGAAGCGCCTGCGTGAGATTCTCGAGAAGAACGGGCTGTCCAGCGAGTCGCTGTTCCAGTAATTCGCCCGGCAGTCGAAGAGCGCCCCGATCATATCGGGGCGTTTTCGTTTGCGGCGGCCTGCACTTGTTGCTGGGCAATTGCTCGACCCCGATAAATCTCTTGGTGGCGAGCGGGCTAGCCCCGAAACCACCTGAGTGGTTGGCAGTAAATGGTGAAATATGTGCTTATCCACCGTTGTTGCATGATGTGTAAGCTTTTGCTTACTCGTGACGTAGGAGAACGGCGTAAGGGTTAGTAAATCAATGTCGTTTCCAATGCCTGTAATTTCACAAGTGATTGAAATTTAGAGGATTTATTGATTTAACAAATCGTGTCACAAGTATTTCCCCGAGAAGTTCACCCCTTGAACGCCGCGTGAAAGCCGCTAGTATTCGAACTGTGTCCAGGGACAGACACAGGCTTTCAGGATGAAGGCCAAGGACATCGCAAGACGCGATTCATCAGGACGATGAGTGGGATATACAGGGACTACGGAAAAAATGTGGGCGGGTCATACCGCCCCTTTTTTTGCCTGCAGAAAACGAAAAAAGGCCCTTGCGGGCCTTTTTCGTTTCTGGGCGCTTAGCGCTCCAGGTCGGCAACCTTGCCAGGCTTGCCATCCCACTCTGCAGCGTCAGGCAGCGCGTCTTTCTTCTCGGTGATGTTCGGCCAGATCTCCGCAAGCTCTGCGTTGAGCTCGATGAAGTTCTCCATGCCAGCAGGAATCTCATCCTCGGAGAAAATGGCCTGGGCCGGGCACTCAGGCTCGCACAGCGCGCAGTCGATGCACTCGTCCGGGTGAATCACCAGGAAATTCGGGCCTTCGTAGAAGCAGTCCACCGGACAGACTTCCACGCAGTCGGTGTACTTGCATTTGATGCAGTTGTCGGTGACGACGAAGGTCATTTCTAATTTTCTCCTCAGGCGACGGCAGCGTGCCCTTCCTTGCAGGGCAGCGCGGTTCGCGATTGTGGCTGCAGGCCAGGCTAGGAGCCCGCAGCACGCGCAAACCGCGCCGGATTCTACCAGCTTGCGCGGGCGGCCGTTATAACAGGTTCTTTAGTTGATATAGCATTTCGATAGCTTCACGCGGCGTCATGTCGTCCAGCGCCAGCTTGCCCAGCTTCTCGATGGCCGGGTGGGGCAGGGTGGCGAACAGGTCGCTCTGGTGCGGCACGTTTGGCTCGCCCTTGCTCTTGCTGGCAAGTGGCGCGTCGTGGGGCAGGCTTGCGGTTTCAAGCCGGCCCAGATGCTCGCGGGCACGCTGGATCACCGCGCCAGGAACCCCGGCCAGTTGCGCCACGGCCAGGCCGTAGCTCTGGCTGGCGGGGCCGGGCAGCACATGGTGCAGGAACACGATGCGCTCGTTGTGCTCGGTGGCGTTCAGGTGCACGTTGGCCACCAGCGGCTCGCTCTCGGGCAGCACGGTCAGCTCGAAATAGTGCGTGGCAAACAGGGTATAGGCGCGCAACTGGGCCAGCCGCTCGGCAGCCGCCCACGCCAGCGACAGGCCGTCGAAGGTGCTGGTGCCACGGCCCACTTCGTCCATCAGCACCAGGCTGCGGTCGGTGGCGTTGTGCAGAATATTGGCGGTTTCGCTCATCTCGACCATGAAGGTCGAGCGGCCACCGGCCAAGTCGTCGCTTGAGCCGATACGGGTGAAGATGCGGTCGACCAGCGACAGCTCGCACGCCGCTGCCGGCACGAAGCTGCCGATGTGTGCCATCAGCACAATCAAGGCGGTTTGGCGCATGTAGGTCGATTTACCGCCCATGTTCGGGCCGGTGATGATCAACATGCGCGTGCTGTCGTCCAGGCCCAGGTCGTTGGCCACGAACGGCGTGGTCAGCACTTGCTCCACAACCGGGTGACGGCCTTGCTCGATACGCAGGCATGGTTCGTCGACAAATTGCGGGCAGTTCAGGTCCAGGTTGAGCGCACGCTCCGCCAGGTTGCTCAGCACATCCAGTTCGGCCAGTGCTGCGGCGCTGTCCTGCAACGGCGCCAAGTGGCCGATGAGGGTTTCGAGCAGGGCGTCGTAGAGCATCTTCTCGCGGGCCAAGGCACGGCTTTTGGCCGACAGCGCCTTGTCTTCGAAGGCTTTGAGCTCCGGGGTGATGAACCGCTCGGCGCCCTTGAGGGTCTGGCGGCGGATGTAATCGGCCGGCGCCTGCTCGGCTTGCTTGGTGGGCAGCTCGATGAAGTAGCCATGCACGCGGTTGTAGCCGACCTTGAGGTTGGCAAGCCCGGTGCGGGCCTTTTCGCGTGCTTCTAGGTCGATGAGGAACTGGCCGGCGTTTTCGCTCATGGCCAGCAGCTCGTCCAGCTCGGGGTCGTAACCGGTCTTGAGCACCCCACCATCGCGGATCACCGCAGGCGGGTTATCGATGATCGCCCGCTCCAACAGGCCAGCCAGCTCCGGGTAGGTGCCGGTGATGGCCGCCAGGCGTGCCAGGTGCGGTGCTTCCAGCTCGGCCATGGCATTTTGCAGTTCGGGCAGTGCGCCCAAGGCATCACGCAGGCGCGCCAAGTCGCGCGGGCGAGCATTACGCAGGCCAATGCGCGCCAGAATACGTTCGAGGTCGCCGATTTCCTTGAGCTGCGGTTGCAGCTTTTCGAAGCGATAACCATCGAGCAGGCAGCGGATCGAGTCCTGGCGCGCCTTCAATACTTTGAGGTCGCGCAGCGGGCGGTTCAGCCAGCGGGTCAGCAAGCGGCTGGCCATGGCGGTCTGGCAGCGGTCGATGACCGACTGCAAGGTATTGTCGCGGCCACCGGCCAGGTTGATGTCCAGCTCCAGGTTACGACGGCTGGCCGCGTCGAGGATGACGGTGTCGTCCATGCGCTCGTGGCGCAGGCTGCGCAGGTGCGGCAGCGAGGTGCGCTGGGTTTCCTTGGCGTAGGTCAGCAGGCAGCCGGCGGCGCCGATGGCCAGGGTCAGCTTGTCGCAGCCAAAACCCTTGAGGTCCTGGGTGGCGAACTGTTGGCACAGCGCCTTGCGCGCCGAATCACGATCAAAGTCCCACGGCGCACGGCGACGGGCACCTGGGCGTTTCTCGGCAGGCAGGCCCTGTGGCCAGTCATCCGGGATCAGCAGTTCGACCGGGTTCAGCCGCTCAAGCTCGGCCAGCAGGTTTTCCCAGCCTTTGATCTCTTGCACGATGAAGTTGCCGCTGGTGATATCCAGCACCGCCAGCCCGAACAGGCGCTCGTCACCCAGCAACGCGGCAATGAGGTTGTCGCGGCGTTCATCGAGCAACGCTTCGTCGCTGACAGTTCCGGGGGTGATGATACGCACCACCTGGCGCTCCACCGGCCCCTTGCTGGTCGCTGGGTCGCCAACCTGCTCGCAGATCACCACCGACTCGCCAAGCTTGACCAGCTTGGCCAGGTAGCCTTCGAGCGAGTGGAACGGAATTCCGCACATCGGAATGGACTGGCCCGCCGACTGCCCACGGGCGGTCAGGGTGATATCCAGCAGTTTCGCGGCCTTCTTTGCATCTTCGTAGAAGATCTCGTAGAAGTCGCCCATGCGGTAGAACATCAGCTGGTCTGGGTGCTGGTTTTTCAGCTTCCAGTACTGCTGCATCATCGGGGTGTGTGCGGAGAGATCGGACATTCGGGGCCTTGAAGCAGGTGATCTGGTGGCAATTGCGAAACGGGGAATGGTACAGGCTTTTCCTACCCATTGCAGGCGCCGCGGGTAGGACAAATCTGCGCATCCACGCTCATTTGCAGTGAATCCACCCGCAACCATTGCATTCCATTTTATGTAAACGCATTATGCACGTTATGCAAAAACGCAACGTAGCCTCCACACTCAAAGCGCTGCTCGACCGCCACGGCCTGTCCCCGACAGAGCTGCACCGGCGCACGGGCGTACCGCAATCCACGCTTTCGCGCATTCTCAGCGAGAAAATCGTCGACCCGTCCGATAAGCACGTGTCGAAGATCGCCGAGTACTTTGGCGTGAGTACCGATCAGTTGCGCGGCCGTGCCGAGCTTGGCGAGTCGCGTGAAACGCCGGCGGCCACCGCTGGCCATTCGGCACTGAGCGACATCAGCCTGTGGGACGATGACACCCCCGTCGAGGATGACGAGGTATCGGTTCCTTTTCTTCGAGAGGTCGAGTTGGCAGCAGGATCAGGAAGATTCGTCATCGAAGAAAGCGAGCACGCCCGCTTGCGCTTCGGCAAGCGCAGCCTGCGCCACAATGGTGTGCAGTTCGATAACGCCAAGTGCGTGACGGTGCGCGGCAACAGCATGCTGCCGGTGCTGCGCGACGGCGCCACGGTGGGGGTGAATACCGGTAAATGTACCGTGGGCGACATCATCGACGGCGACCTCTATGCCATCAACCACAATGGCCAGTTGCGGGTGAAACAGGTGTACCGCCTGCCGACCGGCATTCGCCTGCGCAGCTTCAACCGCGACGAGCACCCCGACGAGGACTACAGCTTCCAGCAGATGCAGGATGAGCAGATCAGCGTGCTCGGCCACGTGTTCTGGTGGGGCATGTACGCCCGCTGACCCCGGCTTGCATCCACACAAACCCGCTTCGGCGGGTTTTTTTTCGTCTGCAGAAAAGCCCTACACACCGCGTAGTGCATGGACTTCATGCATTTCAGCAAAATCAAATGCATAAAATGTTGAATAAATGCATTGACTGCATATGCATCAATGCATGACCTGTGTCTCAAGCCGGGCAGCAACCGGTTGTTACACAGGCAGCGATGAACAGGCCTCAACTGTTCAGAGGGTTGGCAACTGGCCCGGGTGTGCAGCGTAAAGCACCACGAACAGTTATCCGGCGGGCAGGCGGCCGCGGTCGGAGTCATCAATTTGAAGCGTAACCGCACGGCGTCACCAGTCGTGGCCGGCGGTTGAACCGCGCATTACTGCAAGGCCTGGCGAGCCGGGCCTTGTGGAATGCCGAGTTATTGCACAACACGCACCGTCGGCATGTCGCCGGCGGGCATCACACAGGAGACAGGACAGTGACGAACGAGCAACAGGCGTTGCTGGAAATGCCGCTCTGGCTGGTGATCGTCCTGGCATTGCTGGGCGGTCTGTCTGGCGAAATGTGGCGCGCCGACAAGGCTGGCGCCCGCGGCTGGGGTTTGATCCGGCGGCTGGCGCTGCGCTCGGGGGCCTGCATGGTCTGCGGCGTATCGACAGTCATGCTGCTGTATGCCACCGGCATGTCGATCTGGAGCGCCAGCGCCTTTGGCTGCCTGACCGCCATGGCCGGCGCAGATGTCGCCATCAACCTTTATGAGCGCTGGGCTGCACGGCGCCTGGGCCTGCAACTGCCGGCAGACGGTAATGAACGATAACAGGAGGACGCATGAGCGAGCTTTCGACGCTACAAGCGACGTTGACCGCCACCATTCGTGAGGCAATGCCGGGCCTTGCGTCCGTCATGGCCGACTCGAGCGCCGCTGGCAGCCCGGCACTGCCGGCGCTGCGCCACGGCATTGTCAGCATGGTCGCCGACACTGCACCGCGCGATGGCCGCTCGGTGCTGGCCGTGACCTTCGAGGCCGATATCACCACCGATGCCGCCAGCGGCGATGCGCGCTTGCAGGGCAGCGAGCTGGCCGCGCAATTGCTAGACCTGCTGCGCCAGCAACTGTGGGGCCTGGAGTTCGTCGAGGCGACGCGCAATGTGCAGGCGCAGTACCAAGGCCTGCAATGGAAGGTGCGCTGGGAGCAGCCGGTGCTGCTCGGCGAGCCGCGCTGGGAGTGGCCGGACCAACCACCGTGCAGCCTGATGCTGGGCTTCGCCCCGGATACCGGGCTGGGCAACGAGGACAAATACGTCAAACCGGAGGACCTGGCATGAGCTACGCCAGCGCCATGCACGATCGCATGCTGGCCAGCCTGGTGATCCCGTGCCGGGTCGTTGCCGTCGACCTGGCCGCCGCCCGGGTGCGGGTATCGGACGGGGGCGGTTGGACCAGCGCCTGGGTGCGCTGGCATTCGCTTGCCGCCGGCAAGGCCCGGCACTGGCGGGCGCCCAGCCTGGACGAGCAGGGCGTGCTAGTCAGCCCCAGTGGTGAGCCGGCCCAAGGTACGTTCGTTGCCGGCCTTTATGGCAACGCGGGTGCCGCGCCTGACAACCGCGCCCATGTCGAGGCCTGGCACTTCGACGACGGCGGCTCGCTGAGCTACGACTGGCAGGCCGGTAGCTACGACATCCAATTGCCCGCGGGCAACGCCACCATCACCGTGGCCGGCAGCGTTTTACAGGTCAACGATGGCGCCATCACTTTGAAGGCAAACGCCATCAGCCTGGACGCCGCCAACATCACCCTGACCGGCCAGGTTGCGGTCAACGGCGCGCTTGCCGTCAGCGGCGACATCAACGGCGCCGGGCGGATCATCGATACCGCCGGCAACACGGCCAACCACAAGCACTAGACAGGTTGCGCACATGCTCAAGGATTTTCGTTGCGGCACATGCACGCGACTGCTCGCCCGTGTGGGCGGGTTTACCGAACTGCAGATCAAGTGCCCGCGTTGCGGCACCTTGAACCATGCCAGGGCCACGAGCCCCGAGCGATCGCCTGAGAGCGACATGACCGCGGCCCGCGCCGCGCCCCATTCCTCGCTGCAATAAACAGCACAAGCCTGCGCGCTTTGCTGTCAGGAGAACGCTAATGCCTGTCCACACGGATACGCCTGCGTCGGGAGGTGCCCCTTGATCGGCATGGACCGCCGTACCGGGCAACCCTTGAACGGCGTTGCCCATTTGCGCCAATCCATCGAAGACATCCTCACCACCCCATTGGGCAGCCGGCGCATGCGCCCCGACTACGGCAGCCAGCTGCGCCGCTACATCGACCTCCCGGTCAACGCCGGCTGGAAAAGCGCCGTGCAGGCCGAAGTGGCCCGCGCCCTGGGCCGCTGGGAACCGCGCCTGGCGCTGGAGCGGGTGAGGGTGGTGGCGGTACTTGATGGCCAGGTCAGCCTGGCCCTGAGCGGCCGCTACCTTGGCGACGACATGCTGGTGGAGGTGAACGTATGAGCCAGGTCGACCTGTCGAAACTACCGGCCCCGCAACTGCTTGAAGACCTCGATTTCGAGGAGCTTTACCAGCAGGACCTGGACACCTTCCGCATGCAACTGGGCGACAGCTGGAACGCCAGCCTTGAGAGCGACCCGGTGACCAAGCTGCTGGAGGTCGGTGCCTACCGCAAGCTGCTCAACCGGGCGCGCATCAACGATGCCGCCAAGGCCCTGCTGCTGGCCTATGCCGAGGGCCGCGACCTTGCGCAACTGGCGGCCAACGTGGGGTTGCAACGCTTGGAAATCCAGGCCGAAGACCTCACTGCCACGCCGCCGGTCATGCAACTGCTGGAAACCGACGATGCCCTGCGCGAGCGGGTGCAACTGGTCTACGAAGGCCTGACCACTGCGGGCCCGCGCAACAGCTACATCCTGCATGCCCGCAACGCCTCCGGCCAGGTGGCCGATGCCACTGCAGAAAGCCCGTCGCCTGCGGTGGTAGACATCACCGTGCTGAGCTTTGAAGGCGATGGCAGCGCCAGCGCCGAACTGGTGGCGGAAGTTGCGGCTTACCTCAACGACGACGATATACGCCCGGTGGCTGATCGGGTCGCGGTGCGCAGCGCCGAGATTCTGCCGTATCGCATCCAGGCGGTGCTGCACATGGCCGGCAGCGGCCCGGAGTACGAGGCGATTCTGGCCGAGTGCCGGCGCCGCCTGGCGGCTTCGGTCAACCCCCGTCGGCGCTTGGGCGTCGAGGTGGCGCGCTCTGGCATCGATGCCTTGCTGCATATCGACGGCGTCAGCCGGGTCGAGCTGATCGACTGGGTCGACCTGCAGCCGACCAAGGCCCAGGCCGCCTGGTGCACAGGCTTCGACCTGACCCGGGGAGGCTGAGATGCAAAGCCTTCTGCCGCTCAACCACACGCCCCTGGAGCGCGCCCTGGAGGTGGCCGCCGACGACGACCTCAAGGCCGGCCTACGCGCGCTCTACAACCCCGACACCTGCCCCGCGCATTTGCTTTATCAGCTGGCCTGGGCCTGGTCGGTGGACCGCTGGGACGACAACTGGAGCGAGCTGATCAAGCGTTCGGTGATCCGCTCGGCCTTCTTCGTTCATGCCCACAAAGGCACCCTCGGCGCCTTGCGCCGGGTGGTCGAGCCGTTCGGCTACCTGATCGAGGTGCGCGAATGGTGGCAGCTCAACCCACCGGGCCCGCCCGGCACCTTCAGCCTCAAGGTCGGCGTGGAAGAGGCCGGCATCGACCAGGACACCTTCCTGGAACTCAGCCGCCTGTTCGAGGACGCCAAGCCCGTCAGCCGTCACCTGATCGGCCTGGATATCAGCCTGGAAAGCCTGATCCCGGCCTACCAGGCGCTGGCCGTCAGCGATGGCGAACTGCTCGAGGTGTACCCCTGGGAAGCGGCGGACATCGACGTGCACCTGGCCGCTCCCCACCGGGTGAACGATCACACTCTGGACATACTGGACATCTACCTCAATGGCTAACACAACCACTCAATTCGGTGGGTTCCTGACCAACGTTGGCATCGCGCAGCAGGCCAATACTGCCGCGCTCGGCCAGCCCTGGAACATCACCCACATGCTGATCGGCGATGCCGGCGGCGAACCTTCGCAAACCCCGGACCCTACGCCGAAACCTACCCAGGCGGCACTGGTACGCCAGGTTTACCGGGCGCAACTCAACGCGCTGTACACCTCCCCAGCCGACCCCAATGTGCTGGTGGCCGAACTGGTGCTGCCACCGGAAACCGGCGGCTGGTGGATCCGCGAGCTGGCGCTGGAAGACGCCAACGGCAACTTCATCGCCGTGGCCAAGCCTGCACCGAGCTACAAGCCCCTGCTGGCGCAAGGGTCGGGGCGTACCCAGACCATCCGCATGCACGTGGTGTTCGGCAACCTGGCCAACGTCACCCTGAAGATCGACCCCAGCATCGTGCTGGCCACCCGCGATTACGCCGACAAGGCGCGCGAAGCGGCCGAGCTGTATGCCCGCAACCAGATCAAGGCACACATCGAGGCCACCGACCCGCACCCGCAATACCTGCGCCGTGCCGATGTGGCCAAGGATGCCGGGCAACTGGCCTGGCTGGGCACCGCCACCGGCACCGCCAATGCGCTGGTGCTCAAGCTCAAGAGCGGGGAAGCGGCGCTCACGGCCTATGCCGCCGGCCAGCGCTTCCAGTTCCAGGCCAGCGCCAGCAATACCGGCGCGGTAACGGCCAAGGTCAATGGCCTCGCCGCCGTGCCGGTGAAAAAGGCCGACAGCGCAGGGCTGGTGGACCTGTTCGCCGGGGATATTCGTGCTGGCGCGCTGTACGACCTCAATTACGACGGCACGTATTTCCAGCTGGGTGGTGGCGTTGGTGCTGGCAAGGCGTTCGAGCGTTTCTCGTTCGAGGCTTCGGTGGGGCAGACCACGTTCAACGTGCCGCACACCATCGGTAGCACCATCGTGCTGCGCAACGGCCGTGAGGTGACGGACTACCAGGCTGATGGCGCCAAGATCATCCTGCGCACCCCGTGTGCCTTGGGGGATGCGGTGGAAATCCTCGCGTTCAGCGGGTTCCAGACGGCCAATACCTACACCAAGGCGGAAACCCAGGAGTTGCTCAAGACAGCGTTGGCGCTGCCGGTCGGGACCATGCTGCCGTTTCCGCGCGGCACGGTGCCTGCGGGGTTTCTGGAGGTGGATGGTCGTGCGCACAGTGCGGCGGTTTATCCGGACTTGGCGGCGTATCTGGGTGGGGCGTTTGACAAGGGCGACGAAGGGGCTGGGTTCTTCAGGCTGCCGGATACTCGCGGGGAGTTTTTGCGTGGGTGGGATCATGGGCGGGATGTGGATGCTGGGCGTGAGCTTGGTTCTGCCCAGTCGGACGCTTTTCAAGGTCACAAACACGGTCCTGACGCCGATGTGGGTGCTAGCGCTTTGTGGGCGACTCGCACCGGCGGTGGCTTTGCAATGAACCCCGGAAGCACGCTTGGCAACCTCCAGTCGGTTGGTAAGCCAATTGCTGACGGTATCAATGGTGCGCCTAGGACTGCGGCAGAAACCCGGCCACGCAATCTCGCGGTGATGTGGTGCATCAAGGCGTGGAATGCTCCGGTAAATCAGGGAAACGTTGACGTCGCTGCACTCCAGCCCTTGGCTGGCCAAGCGACACAACAAACCCTCGGAGTGGTCACCCTTGCGACGCGCAGCCAAGTTCTAGAAGGCTTGGACGACCAAGCAGCCGTGACATCGAAATATCTTAAAGAGTTACGCTCAGGCTTTCTTTCCGAAGGGTTGCAGGTCGCTGGCGGGGGGCAATTGGTTGTCACTCACAACCTCGGCTACGTCCCAGCGCTAGATGCCATTGAGTTCCTGTGGGAGTGTGTAGTTGCTCAAGGAGGATGGCTACCGGGTGAGGTTCTTAACCGTGGCTCGTTCATGCAGGACAACGCTGGAACGGCATCAACCACTGGCCTCTATGCCTACGACGCCACCGCTAGCACTGTGACTATCGGGTGCGGTGCCAGCGCTTCATTGTGGGCTCTGCCGGTCAAAACAACGGGCGCAGCTATGAACAGCGTCCTGGCTAACTGGAAGCTTCGAGTGAGGATCAAACCATGATCGTGCAGATGTTTTATTGCCTGCCGTCCGGGCAGTTCTTCGGCAGTTGGGTCGGCGACCCTGTAAAAGACCGCAACGAGCTTGCAGAGCGCGGCTACATTGAAGTTCCGGCAGCACCTGAAAGTACAGCTTATTTCTGGAGCGCTGAGCAACAAGAGTTTTATATGCCGCCCTCGGCAGACACTGAGCGACAATGGCGTGATGCCGAGTTGTCTGGGATGGTGTGGCTGCGTGACCGGCACCGCGACCAGATGGAAATCGGCGCGGGCAATACACTGTCTGCTGGGCAGTTCAGCGAGCTGTTAGTGTACCTGCAGGCCTTGCGCGATTGGCCCCAGTCCGAGAGTTTTCCAGACGCCTCCGCTCGCCCTTTTGCACCTAAGTTCCTTGATTTTATCGGGGGTGTGCAATGAGTCGGGCTGATTCCCTCGCCTTGATCGAAAGCGGCATGCTCGCCGTTCAGGGCGTTAACAATAGCGTTGTACGCGCAAATAGAGTGCTTACGGCACAAGAAACGGGATTTGTTCTCGCAGATGCATCGGCAGGCCAGCTCAAAGTTACCTTGCCCCTGGCCACTCGGCCTATGGACGTGCGTGTCCAGCGCGTAGACAACAGCGCGAATCGTTTGTTGGTGTATGCAGCAGATGGCGAACGCATCAAGTTTCACACTCACTTGCGGTCCGAGGGATATCCATTCTGCATGGTGCTGGGCGGCGGAGATTTCTGGCACCTGCGCAGCGACGGCGCGGGTAGCTGGGTGCTTATCGACAGACTCGACAAAACTGCAGTGGGGCGCGTTGCCTACGACGCGTCGACCGCATTGAACCCCGGAGGTTGGGGTACTCCTGATGCCGCTTTATTGAACCGCGCTGACTGGCCCTGGTTGTGGGACTACGCCCAGCAATCGGGGATGCTTGTCACTGAAGCCGGACGCACGGGAATGGAGGGCTGCTGGACCTCTGGGGACGAAAGCACGCTGTTCCGCCTGCCCGACTTGCGCGGTGAGTTCATCAGGGGTTTCGACGAGACTCGAGGCCTTGATGTAGGGCGCCAACCGGGTGCCCGGCAGTTGGGTAGCGTGCAGGTTCTGGACTCCACCGTCCAGACAGGGACCGTGACAGGCCTCTATAACCCCACTACACCTGAGAACGAGGCGGCTGCCAGGGCAGGTCTCGACCCTATGAATGTTGATGAGTACGGCGCGGGTGCGACGTTTATAGGTATAGGTGGGGGCTCAGCTGGTAAGGCTGTGAACGCACCAAACAATTTCGGCATTACACGCCCTCGAAACATCGCTCAGCCCGTGCGTATCAAACTTATCTGAGTGTTGCAAAACACTTCTTCCCCTCAAGGCCCCGCACCCGCGGGGCCTTTTCATATCTGAATCTGGAGCAAAACCCCTATGAGTGGATTCTTCCACGGCGTCACCGTGACCAACGTCGACACCGGCGCACGCAGCATCGCGCTGCCTTCGTCCTCGATCATCGGCCTGGTCGATACCTTCACCGAGGGCCCGGGCGCTACCGCCAAGGCCAACGACCTGATCCTGATCACCAGCGAGCGCGAAGCGGTCGCGGCATTCGGCCCGGATGCCGCCATCACCCGTGCCTGCCGCGCCATCTATAGCCGCGCCAAGGCGGTCATTGTTGCCTGCGGCGTGGCCAAGCTCAGCGACCCGGCCGAGCAGACCTCGGCGATCATCGGCAGCGTGCTGGCCGACGGCAAGCGCACCGGTTTGCAGGCGCTGCTGGACGGCAAGAGCCGTTTCAACGCCCAGCCACGCCTGCTGGCAGCCCCCAAACACAGTGCCACCCAAGCGGTCGGCACCGCGCTGGTGGCCCTGGCCGACAAGCTGCGCGCCATTGCCATCATCGATGGCCCCAATACCACCGACGAGGCGGCCATCGCCTATGCCGAAAACTTCGGCGCCAAGCGCGCCTTCCTGGTCGACCCAGGCGTGCGCTACTGGGACACCGAGCAGGCCGCCACCGTGGATGCGCCGGGTTCTGCGTGGGTAGCCGGCCTGTTCGCCTGGACCGACCGCGAGTACGGCTTCTGGGCCTCGCCTTCGAACAAGGAGTTCGTCGGCATCACCGGCACCGGCCGCGCCGTTGAGTTTCTCGATGGCGACGACACCTGCCGCGCCAACCTGCTCAACAACGCCAACATCGCCACCATCATTCGCGATGACGGCTTCCGCCTGTGGGGCAACCGCACGCTGTCCAGTGACCCGAAATGGGCCTTCGTCACCCGCGTGCGGACCATGGACATCGTCATGGACGCGATCCTCTATGGCCACAAATGGGCGGTCGACCGCTCCATCACCGCCACCTACGTCAAGGACGTCACCGAAGGCCTGCAAGCCTTCATGCGCGACCTGAAGAACCAGGGCGCGATCATCAACTTCGAGGTCTATGCCGACCCCGAGCTGAACACTGCCAGCCAGCTGGAGCAGGGCAAGGTGTACTGGAACATCCGCTTCACCGACGTACCGCCTGCCGAAAACCCCAATTTCCGCGTTGAAGTCACCAACCAGTGGCTGACCGAAGTTCTCGATTCCGCCGCTTAAGGAGCGCATTTACATGGCAATGATTCCCGAAACACTGGCCAACCTGAACCTGTTCGTCGATGGCGTGAGCTTTCAAGGCGACGTTCCCAGCCTGACCCTGCCCAAGCTCACCCTGAAAATGGAAGAGTTCCGCCCCGGCGGCATGGACATGGCGGTCGAAATGGACCAAGGCATGGAAAAACAGGAAGCCGCCTTCACCACCACCGGCGTACGCCGCGAAGCACTGAAGTTCTTCGGCCTGGCCGATGGCAACGGCTTCAACGGCACCTTCCGCGGTGCCTTCAAGGGCCTCAAGGGCCAGGTCAACCCGGTGGTGGTGACCCTGCGCGGCACCCTCAAGGAAGTCGACATGGGTGACTGGAAATCCGGCGACAAGGCCGAGGTCAAGCACACCGTCGGCGTGACCTACTACAAGCTCGAAGTCGATGGCCGCCTGATCTACGAGATCGACGCCATGGGCATGAAGCGGGTGATCGACGGCGTCGACCAACTGGCCGCCCAGCGCGCCGCCCTGGGCTTGTGAGGAGAGCAGAAATGGCTCAAGCGAAAAAAATCCCGCAGTGGCTCAACCTCAGTGCCGAGCAAGTCACCGTGCGCCTGTCCCGTGCCAGTGAAGCCAATGGTGTACAGGTTGATAGCCTGACCCTGCGTGCCCCCACCGTGCGTGATATCCGCAACGCCCAGGCGGGCGGCAGCAAGGACGACGAACAGCGCGAACTGAACCTGTTCGCCTCGCTGGCCGAAGTCGGCGTCAAGGACCTCGAAGGGCTGGCGCTCAAGGACTACAGCCGCCTGCAAGCCGGCTACTTTCGCCTGGTGCAGGACGACGAGCTTTGACCCAGCCCGGCAGAAGGCCGCCGCCCGGCGGCTGGCCTGCGAGCTGAATTTTTCTGCGAGCGAAATCATGGGCATGTCGTACCCCGACATGCTCTGGTGGCTCGCGCCGTGACAAGGAGGAACGCATGGCGAACACACAAGTGTTCACCCTCGGCGTCACCCCCATCGCTTCGCTTGGCAGCGCGCTCGACGCGCTGCGCAAGCAGGCCGATGGCACCCGGCTCGGACGGCTGATCGGCGAGGTCATCCGCCTGGGGCTGGAGCTGGACAAGGTGCGCCTGGTTGAACGACGCCTGGCGATTGACCAGGCCTGGGCCCATGAACAACAGATCGACCGGCTGCACCGCGAAAGTGATGCAGTCGATGGCTTGCGCAGGCGGTATCTGGCGCTGCGCAGGGCAATAGCGTTGCAGCCGCCGAAGGCTCGGACCGTCAGTGCTGATAGCGGTGAAGCAGGCGTACCCACACAGAGCAAAAGCCAGTCTGCGGCTGGGGGGGAAACCACTGTTCCGGCCAATGAATCATCGGAGCAGGGAGCGGCTAAAGACAGTCGGCAGGCGCCAGCCCCGTACCCCCGTGATAAAGCGGACACCGGTGTTGTGGTCGGCTCCATAGGCGGTGTGATTGCAGCAACGCTGGCAGTTGGTTTGTTCAAAAAGATGCCTGCTCATTTGCAGACCAGCGTTAAGGAGGCTGCCCACGAAGGTGGGCCGACTGCCCTTGGTAAAGGGCTTGTGGCGCTTACCGAAGAAAACGAGCAAGACAGGGCAAGAGGCCTTGGCGCCGCTGCCGGCGAGTTGGCAGGCGGCGTATTGGGCACGCTGCTGGGGGCGTTGACCAAGAACGAGAAAGCCAAAAAATATGGCGGCAAGATCGGCGAGTCGTTAGGAGAAGAGATCGGTGGGGCATTTGGCGCTCTGCTGTATGACAAGGTTTACGCTGACCCTGCCCCGAGCGACAAGTCAGCTGGCTCCAAAGCTACAAGCCGACCCAATGACAGCACTAGAACGTCGCGCGATGAGGATGACGAGCCGCCGGAAGAGTATGAGGACGAGGAAGAAATAGAAGAGGAGGAAGAGGAGGAAGAGGCAGAGGAAGAGGTCGAGGAGTTTGAAGACGACGAAGTGCGAGCTGCTTCATCTCTGCAATCCACACAGCCCTCGACGGCGCCATCGCAACCTGGCTCGGCATTGGGCTCTGCCGTGCTCGGCGCCGCCTCGCTCGCAGGCCTGGCCGGCAAAACCTCGGCCAGCTCAGCTGGCGCCTCGTTGGCCAGCCGGGCGATGCGCCGGGTGCCGGTTTTGTCTGTGCTTGCCACCGGCATGCAACTGGCCGATACCTACAACAGCGATGCCACGCCTGATGAAAAACTCGAAGGCTACGGCGCGGCTGTCGGCGGTTTGGGTGGAGGCCTTGCGGGTGCGGCGGCAGGGGCCGCAATTGGCTCGGTTGTGCCGGTCGTCGGCACCTTGATTGGTGGCTTGATCGGCGGCGCGCTCGGCAGCATGGGCGGGGAGAGTATCGGCGGTTTGCTTGGCAAGGTACTCGGCAGCAGTGCCGATGATGTCCCTACTGCGCCTGGCCCTGCGCCATCTGCCATACCTACGCCGGTGCCAACGGCTGCAACGCCCCCTGCGCCCCCCAACCAGCAGTTCACCTTCACCGCCAACATGCCAGTCACCTTCACCAACAGCCTGTCCGACCCCAGCGTCCTGCAGCAGTTGGAGGCCATCGCGCGTCGACAGCTGGAAGAACTGATGCGCCAGGCGCGTTCGGTGCAGTTGGCCGACGCCCCCCACATCGCACTCTAAGGAGCACCCATGACCTATCTGGAGCAGCTGCAAGCCACGCTGCACGCTCTGGTCGCGGCGGGGGAGGCAGGGCGTCAGCGCATCGACGCCATGCTCGACCCAATGAACGAGGCCATCGACCATGTCAAAGGCGCAGTGACCGAGCTTGAGGGCCTGCCGGTGGTCGGCCCGATCATCGGCGCCAAGCTGCAACGCACCATGCGCGCCATTGCCCGGGCGCAGCAACGGGTAACCAAAGTGGTCGCCAAATACGACCAAACGCTGGGCAAGGTGCGCCAGGTGCGTGAGCGGATCGATGCCTTTGCCGGCCACGTGGCCAAGGCCGGGGCGGCAATCCGGCGGGTGGTGGGCGAGGTGCGTGCAACCGTCACCGGTGTGCTGCAGACCCTGGGTTTTGCGCCCCAGGTGACGCCCGCCGCCGAAGCGGTCAAGCCGTTCCCGCACCTGCTGGTGCTGCAGCCGCTCAAGCCAGGCACCGCGCCGTACTACTTCAACCTCGATACCGCAGCGTTTGACCAGTTGCGCCGGCAGACACGGTTTCGCTGGGCCGGGCAGGACCGCCTCGGCCGAGGCAGCGCGCAGCAGGCGGTCAGCCTTGGCGATGAGACCATCTCCCTCAGCGGCACGATCTTCCCTGGCTTCAAGGGTGGGCTGAGTCAGTTGCAGACCTTGCGCAGCATCGGCCAGCAACTGCTGCCCCTGTCACTGACCACCGGCTACGGCGAGGTGCTCGGCAACTGGTGCCTGACCAGCATCGAAGACAACCAGAGCCTGCTGCAAGCCGGCGGCATCCCTGCCAAGCAAGGCTTTTCACTGGAGTTCGTAAGCTATGGCCAAGACCTGCACAACGTCTGAAGGTGACCTGCTGGACACCCTCTGCCAGCACTACTACGGGCATTTGAGCGGCACCGTCGAAGCGGTGCTGGATGCCAACCAAGGCTTGGCCGACGAGGCGCAACCCTTTCGCACCGGGGTGCTGATCGTGCTGCCAGACCTGTCGGCGCCTGCCAGCAACACCCTTCAACTGTGGGACTGACAAGGAGGGCGGCGCGGCAACGCGCCGGCCTTCCAGGGAGGCACACGCATGAAACCTGAGTTCAGTATCCAGGCCGACGGCAAAGACATCACCGCACTGATCAACGACCGCCTGTTGCTGATGCGCACCACCGACAAACCCGGCCTTGAGTCGGACGAATTCGAACTGCGCATCGACGCCCGTGACGGCGTGCTGGCGCTGCCTGCTCGCGGTGCGGTGCTGGCCGTGCACCTGGGTTACAGCGGCCAGACGCTGACGCTGTTGGGGCGCTATACGGTGGATGAGGTGGAGCTGTCCGGCCCGCCCGATACCCTGGTGATCCGCGGCAAGGCCAGCGACCTGCGCGGCAGCGGCAAGACCATCCGCAGCGGCAGTTGGGAAGGGGTAACCCTGCAACGCATCGTCGCCGATATCGCCGCCCGCAACGGTTGGCAGGCGGTGTGCCCGGTGACCACGCAGATACCGCGCATCGACCAGTACAGCGAGTCCGACTTCAACTTCATCACCCGCGTGGCGCGTTTGCACGACTGCACTGCCAAACTGGCCAACGGGCAATTGCTGGTGCTGCCCCGTCAAGGCGGCAAGAGCGCCAGCGGGCAAGCCTTGGGCGTGGTCAGCCTGACCCGTGCCGAGGTCAGCCAGTGGCAGTTCCGCCTGGCCGATCGCACCACCCACAAAGCTGTGCGCACCCGCCACCAGGACAGCGCCAGCGGCCGGGTACAGGCGGTGGAACTGGCCAACGAAGCGGCGCCCGACGGCATGCAGCCGCTGTATACCGACCGCCACCTTTACCCCAACCGCAGTGCAGCCGAACAGGCGGCGCGTGCGCGGCTGGCCAGCTTCAACCGCGACACCGCCAGTGTGCGGCTGGACCTGCCGGGGCGCACTGACCTGTTCGCCGAACGCAGCATCGAGGCGCGCGGCTTTCTGGCCGGGCTCGACGGCCTGTACCTGATCGAGTCGGTGGAGCAGGTGTTCACCAGCAGCGGCTGGCGCACCACGCTGCAGTGCAACGGCGGTCAGCAGGGCAAGGCGCGCGCCAAGGGCAGTGCGACCCGCCAGGCCGATGCGCTCAAGGCGCAGGGCTGAAAACCCGAGCGGCGTTTCCCACTGCGGCCGGCCAGTGTCACTCCTTATAGTCGACCCTCTGTTGCCAGGGGGGGCGGCGTTGACCCCGTGAAAGCCTCGCGCTTCCAGCCATCGCCCTGAGCGACCCGTTGGCGGCTTGTGCCGCCGTTCGAACAGACAGCTATGGAGCATGTACGGATGGTGCTGACTGCAAGGCAACTCAGTGATATCTACCCCCTCGCCGGCCAGCGTGCCACGGCGTTTCTGCCAGCGTTGAACACGGCCATGGCGCGCTGGGAAATCGACCACCCCAAGCGCGTTGCGGCGTTTCTGGCCCAGGTTGGCCATGAGTCTGGCCAACTGCGCTATGTGAAGGAGTTGGGTAGCGATAGCTACCTGGCCCGTTACGACACCGGCAGCCTGGCCAAGCGCCTGGGCAATACCCCCGAGGCGGATGGCGATGGCCAGCGCTATTGCGGCCGAGGCCTGATCCAGGTGACCGGCCACAACAATTACCAGGCGTGCAGCCGCGCGCTGTTTGGCGATGAACGTTTGCTGGCCCAGCCGCAGATGCTCGAGCAACCGCGCTGGGCGTGCGAGTCGGCGGCCTGGTTCTGGCAATCGCGGGGGCTCAATGCCTTGGCAGACCAAGGCGAATTCAACCGGATCACCCGCCATATCAACGGCGGCCTGAACGGGCTTGCCGAGCGCCTGCAACTTTGGGCCAGGGCCCGGGAGGTGCTGTGCTGAACCGTTGGAAGCCAGGTCTCTACGCGGCGCTTCTGGTTTTGGGGGCGGTGCTGGCCTGGCAAGCCCAGGCCTGGCGTTATGGGCGCCTGCTGGCGCAACAGGAGCAGGCCCTGGTGCAGCAACGGCTGGATCAGGCCGAGGCGCTGCATGGCTTGCTGCTGGCCGAACGCGAGCAGCGCGAAGGGCTGGAACTGCGCGTTCGCGACATTGATGCAAGACACTTCAAGGAACTGAGCGATGCCCAGAATACTCAAGCTCGTCTACGTGACCGCCTTGCTACTGCCGATCTGCGCCTGTCGGTCTTGGTCGAACGTGGCGCCGGCTGTCCCGCAGTGCCCGCCGCCACCGGCGCCGCCGGCGTGGATGATGGCCCCGTACGCGCCCGACTTGACCCCGCGCATGCTCAACGAATTATCGCCATTACCGACCGCGGTGACCGGGGACTGATCGCCTTGCGCGCCTGCCAGGCCTATGTGCGGGCGCTGGCACCGTGATGCCTTGCGAGAGCAGATGAGGATGGTAGGGTAGGGCGCATTACCGCCTGGAGCCCGTCATGGACCCGATCACCGTTCTTTCTGCCCGCTTGGGCGAGCACCTGCAGCGTTTAAGTGCTCAGGTCACTACCGCCGAATCCTGCACAGGCGGCGGCATCGCCGAAGCCATCACCCGCATCCCCGGCAGCTCGGCCTGGTTCGAGGCCGGCTACGTCACCTATTCCAATGCCCAGAAAACCCGCCAGCTTGGCGTGCCGCAGGCACTGTTCGGCGAGGTGGGTGCGGTTAGTCGCGAGGTGGTCGAAGCCATGGCCCGCGGCGCACAGGCTGCCAGCGGCGCGCGTTTTGCCGTTGCCGTCAGCGGCGTCGCCGGGCCCGGTGGTGGTTCTGCGGCAAAACCGGTCGGCACGGTATGGCTAGCCTGGGCCGATGGTGGCCGTGTTCACAGCGAACAACGCCACTTCGACGGCGACCGCGATGCGGTACGCCGACAGACGGTGATCGCTGCGTTAGACGGCTTGTTACAGCTTGGTAGGGAGTAAATCGCCTAACGGGGGTTTGCGGAAACGAATCCCTGTGGAATAATACTGGCTACTTATACAGGTATTCCGGCCATCAGGGCCAAAGTCGAACACGTGAGGGTTTCAATGGACGACAACAAGAAGCGCGCCTTGGCTGCGGCCCTGGGTCAGATCGAACGCCAGTTTGGCAAGGGCGCAGTCATGCGCATGGGCGATCACGAGCGCCAGGGCATCCCGTCAATCTCCACCGGCTCGCTGGGCCTGGACATCGCCCTTGGCATTGGCGGCCTGCCCAAAGGCCGTATCGTCGAGATCTACGGCCCGGAATCGTCGGGTAAAACCACGCTGACCCTGTCGGTCATCGCCGAAGCGCAAAAAAGCGGCGCTACCTGCGCCTTCGTTGACGCCGAGCACGCCCTCG
The DNA here is from genome assembly GCF_014268825.1 of Pseudomonas sp. SWRI51. Taxonomy (NCBI): domain Bacteria; kingdom Pseudomonadati; phylum Pseudomonadota; class Gammaproteobacteria; order Pseudomonadales; family Pseudomonadaceae; genus Pseudomonas; species Pseudomonas sp. SWRI51. The sequence continues at coordinate 70,642 of NZ_JABWRG010000003.1, forward strand.
ACCCCGAGTACGCCGGCAAGCTGGGCGTCAACGTCGATGACTTGCTGGTTTCGCAGCCCGACACCGGCGAACAGGCCCTGGAAATCACCGACATGCTGGTGCGTTCCAACGCGGTTGACGTGATCATCGTCGACTCCGTGGCAGCACTGGTACCCAAGGCCGAAATCGAAGGCGAAATGGGCGACATGCACGTCGGCCTGCAAGCCCGCCTGATGTCCCAGGCCCTGCGCAAGATCACTGGTAACATCAAGAACGCCAACTGCCTGGTTATCTTCATCAACCAGATTCGTATGAAAATCGGCGTAATGTTCGGCAGCCCGGAAACCACCACCGGTGGTAACGCGCTGAAGTTCTACGCTTCGGTACGCCTCGACATCCGCCGCACTGGCGCGGTCAAGGAAGGTGACGAAGTGGTGGGTAGCGAAACCCGCGTCAAAGTCGTCAAGAACAAGGTTTCGCCACCGTTCCGTCAGGCTGAATTCCAGATTCTCTACGGCAAGGGTATCTACCGCAACGGTGAAGTCATTGACCTGGGTGTTGCCCACGGGTTCATTGAAAAAGCCGGTGCCTGGTACAGCTACCAAGGCAACAAGATCGGCCAGGGCAAGGCGAACTCTGCCAAGTTCCTGCAAGAAAACCCGGCTATTGGCGCAGAGATCGAGAAGATGATTCGCGACAAGCTGCTGACCACCGGCGCTGCTGCCGCTGCTGGCAAAGCCGCTGCTGCCCAGGCTGATGCCAGCGACCTGGCTGACGCCGAAGCCGGTGTCTGATCTGCCCCATGTCCGCCGTACTCGACACCCCCGTCGCCGTTCGGCGGACAGCCATGGACCTGCTCGCACGCCGCGAGCATGGTCGGGTCGAGCTGACGCGCAAGCTGCGCCAGCGCGGCGCTACGGATGAGCTGATCGAGCCTGCGCTTGATCGGCTTTCCGAAGAAGGGTTGCTCAGCGAAGCCCGTTATCTGGAAAGCTTCATACGCTACCGTTCCAACGCAGGTTATGGCCCCGCGCGTATCCGCGAGGAGCTAGGCCAGCGGGGGCTCGAACGTGGCGATGTGGAGCAGGCGCTACGTGAAAGTGGCGTGGATTGGGGCGAGCGGCTTCAGGATGTCTGGCAACGCAAATACGCCGGGCTACGCCCTCAGGACCCGCGCAGCCGCGCACAACAAACACGTTTTCTCGCCTACCGTGGGTTCTCCATGGAAATGATCGGCCGGCTACTCAACGGCCGAGATTTGGACGATTACTGATCGATGCCCTGCATCGCAGGCCTTCAATGGCCTGTGGTGCAGGGCATTTTGCGTTTAGCTGACTTTCAAGGGCTGGTGGGCGCGCTGGGCGGTTTGCACAGGCAGTGGCTTGGCCCAGTTTTCCGGCAGGTTGATGAAATCCACCAGTTCGCGCAGGCGCCCCTGATTGCGGCCACTGAAGGCGAATGCCAGCCGCGTCAGGTGGCTGAAGTCGTCTCTTTCGTGTTCGGCCCCGGTGTCCGGCTGCTGCTGGAAGTGGCCGCTCAGGCACAAGTCGGCAAACTGTTCGCCAATTGCGCACAGCGCTGCCTCGCTCAAGGGGTGATGCATGCGGATCACGAACTTGTCCTTCAGCCAGCGGCTGGAGTGGTAGTTGCGGTAGAACTGCTCGATCTCGGCCACCGCCTCTTCGGCGCTGTACACCAGGTGCATGAGTTTCAGGTCGCTGGGCAAGATGTAGCGGTTTTCTTCGAGCTGACGGCGAATGAAGTCCAGCGCTTCACGCCAGAAACTGCCGCCCGGCGAGTCGAGCAGCACCACTGGCACCAGCGGGCTTTTGCCGGTCTGGATCAGCGTCAATACCTCCAGCGCTTCGTCCAGGGTGCCGAAGCCGCCCGGGCACAGTACCAAGGCGTCGGCTTCCTTGACGAAGAACAGCTTGCGAATGAAGAAAAAGTGGAACGGCAGCAGCTTGTCGGTACCGTCCACCGTGGCATTGGCATGCTGCTCGAAGGGCAGGGTGATGTTGAAGCCCAGGCTGTTGTCGCTGCCGGCGCCTTCGTGGGCCGCGGCCATGATGCCGCCGCCGGCACCGGTAATTACCATCAATTCAGCCTGCGCCAATTGTGCGCCCAGCTCACGGGCCAGTGCATACATTGGGTGTTCGACAGGCGTGCGCGCAGAACCAAAAACAGTGACCTTGCGCCGGCCTTTGTAGTGCTCCAGGGTACGGAAGGCGTGGTCCAGTTCACGCAGGGCCTGCAAGGTGATCTTGGCGTTCCAGCGGTTGCCGTCATCGTGTGCCATGCGCAGCACGGTAAGCATCATGTCGCGGTAAAGCGGCAAGTTAGGGCTGTTGGGGGCGACCAGTTGCAGTTGTTCGTCGACCTTGCTCAGGTCGATGCCATGTTCCTGAAAGTGGTTGAACAATCGTTCGTTCGGTAGGTAGGGCATTCAACGTCTCCTTGGGCAACGAAACCTGTTACCGGTCCGATGGCGTGGCCCGGCAGCGACTTCCATGCGTCGCAGGCTGCCTTGCGCTCAAGTATGCACACTGAGCATTGCAGAAGGCCTTCAAGGCCGCGTTGCAGAAGTAAAGTCCATCCATTTCTGTGTTTTTTTCACCGCGCAATTGCCCATGCGCTTGTGTTCAATCTAGACGTTCGACACGCGCCGTGCCGAGGATTCTGGCCTTTGGTCGGTTCGGATCCAATCATCGCCAGACTTTGATTTACTGAATACAGAAATGCCCGCTACGCGGAGGTGGCGCCATGCATCGCTTGGTAATTGAGGTAGACGCGCAGCTGTTCAGCCAGCTGGCAAGGGCTGCCAAGGCTGGGCATATCACGGTTGAGGCGGAGTGCCTGCGGCGGCTGCAAGGGGCAGAGCGGCACTCGCGGTATCTACAGGCGTTGCTTGCAGATTTACGCGCCGATGAGCAGCAACGGCGCGCAAGTTCCAGCGATCAGGTGGCGTGAATCACTTCTTCTTGTTGCCCGATACACAACTGGCAGCGTCGAAGGCCTGGTCCATGATCGGCTGGTTGGTCTTGTAGACAGTAAAGCGATAGACCAGCACCGCGCCCTTGGACATCAGCTGGCGGTAACCGTTGTTGCGGCACACGCTGTCGCCCAGCTGGCTACGGACTTGCTGAGGGTTGGCCAGCATGCGCTCTGCATGGCTCTGACGTACGCTCAGGTGGTTGACCAAGGCCTTGCCCTTCTCAACGGTATAACCCTGGTCAAGGATGTCTTCATTGATGGCACGCGGGGTGCCAATGCTGCTTTCCTTGGCGACTTTCTGCAGCACCTGGGTCAGCTCGTACTCCTGCTTGGAGGCGGCTTGTGCGGCCAGCGGCAGAGCGAGCAGCAGGCTCAGGGTCGGGGCGATAACACGCAGCATGAATCTCTCCTGGTTCGATAACTGGCGCTTTGACCGGCACCTGCAGCCGGCGTTCCATGAAACCCTTGGGTTCCGTGGCCGCCAAAGCCTGTGATTATAAAGGAGCAGCGGCTTGCCCTGCACGGCAAAACAGTTGCGCTCTGGTAGACTTGCGCTTTGTTTTTGCCGAGTTGTCGCCGTGCCCGTCTCCTCCTCCAGCCAAGGCCTGCAGCCATGAGCCACGCAGTCTCGCGCCTGCGCGCCGAGCGCCTGGCCCGCAGCGTCAAGCCTTTCATCGCCCGTGGCTCTCGCGCCGAGCGCTGCCCTGAATGCCGGGTGATTGCCACTCACTGCCTGTGCGCCTGGAAACCCAGGGTGCAGGCCAACGCTGGCATGTGCCTGCTGATGCACGACACCGAGCCGTTGAAGCCGACTAACACCGGCTGGCTGATTGCCGACCTGATTGAAGACACCTGCGCCTTCGGCTGGCTGCGCACCGCGGTCGACGAGCGCCTGCTGGCCCTGCTCGACGACCCGCAGTGGCAGCCGTATATCGTCTTCCCCGGTGAGTTCGTCGCCCAGGAACGGGTGGTCAACGAGGTGCACGCCGAGCCCGGCAAGCGCCCGCTGTTCATCCTGCTCGATGCCACCTGGACCGAAGCGCGCAAGATGTTTCGCAAGAGCCCCTACCTTGACCGCTTCCCGGTGCTGAGCCTTGAAGCCGAGCAGATGTCGCGCTATCGCCTGCGCCGGTCCAAGCGTGATGACCATTTCTGCACCGCCGAAGTGGCCGCCATGTGCCTGGATCTGGCCGGTGACAACCAGGCTTCGCAGGCACTGGATGCCTACCTGGACGTGTTCAGCCTGCATTACCTCAGTGGCAAGCGCCGCCTGCCGCTGGATGAGCAGGACGAAGTACACCAGCGCCTGCATACCTTCCTATAGTCCAAGGGGCGAGCGCCGCGGATTGGTTCATACTGTCGGGGCTGGCAGCCACAGGGCCAGGGCAACCGGGTAATTGGCTTGACCACCCGGGGTGTGCTCGGCATCCTTGGCGCCGCTTCAGGCACGCTGAAGGCGCGGTACAACCGCTCTGCGCCGTGCCATCCCGGCCGACGGCCCTGCCGTCAGCTTGAGTTGCCCGCCCGGCGCCTCCCGTACCCTGCGCCCGGCACAGAACAGGATCCATAGAGCAAATGGCCACGTACGAAATCCTGATTGCCGATGATCACCCGTTGTTCCGCAGCGCCCTGCGCCAGGCCGTTACCCTGGGCCTTGGGCCGGACGTGCGCCTGGTCGAGGTGGCGAGCATCGCCGAGCTGGAAACCCGGCTCAGCGAAAAAGCCGACTGGGACCTGGTCCTGCTCGATCTGAACATGCCCGGTGCGTACGGTTTCTCGGGGCTGGTGCTGTTGCGCGGGCAGTACCCGCAGATTCCGGTGGTGATGGTCTCGGCGCAGGAAGAAGCAGCAGTGGTGGTCAAGTCGCGCGAGTTTGGCGCCAGCGGTTTCATCCCCAAGTCGAGCGATTTGAGCGTCATCCAGGAAGCGGTCAAGAAGGTGCTGGATGGTGAAGTCTGGTGGCCGCCGCAGGCATTCGAGAAGGTCGATGTGTCCGCTGAGGCCAAGGCCGCCAGCGAAGGCCTGGCCAGCCTCACGCCGCAGCAGTTCCGCGTGCTCACCATGGTTTGCGAAGGTCTGCTGAACAAGCAGATCGCCTATGAGTTGAGCGTCTCGGAGGCCACCATCAAGGCCCACGTTACTGCTATCTTCCGCAAGCTTGGGGTACGTACTCGCACCCAGGCGGCATTGCTGTTGCAACAACTTGAATCGGTTTCGGCCAGCTAAGTTACTGTGCCTTCACGCTTTTTTGACCACGGTTGAACTAGCCTGCTGGCCATTTTTCGGTGAAGTCACTGCACCTATGTCGCCATTCAAAGGCCAGACCGGCCTCAAACGTATTTTCAATGCCGCTGGCTATTCGCTGGACGGCCTGCGCGCAGCGTTCAAGGGCGAGGCGGCGTTTCGCCAGTTGGTGCTGGTCAACGTGCTGCTGATTCCGACGGCCTTCTGGCTGCCGGTCAGCCGCGCCGAGCGGGCGATCCTGATTGCTGTATGTCTGCTGGGGCTGATCGTCGAACTGCTCAACTCGGCAGTCGAAGCGGCCATCGACCGCATCTCGCTTGACCGCCATCCGCTTTCGAAAAACGCCAAGGACATGGGCAGCGCCGCGCAACTGGTGGCCATGAGCATGGTCGCGCTGGTGTGGGGCGTTATCCTGCTGGGTTAGTGCTCAGGCTATGGTCGGCAGCACGATCTCGTCGCTGCGCTGAACGCCTGCGGTAAAGCTTCTGCACAGTTCCAGGAACTCGCGCATCGCCGAGGTCTGGTATTTCTGCTTGTGCCAGATGAAGTAGAACTGCCGCGCCAGGTCCAGTGCCGGGGTTTCCACCGGCACCAGGCTGCCGCGGCGGAACGCATCACGCAGGGCCAGGCGCGAGATGCAACCGATGCCAAGGCCCGATTCCACGGCACGTTTGATTGCCTCGGTATGCTCAAGCTCCAGGCGGATGTTCAGGTTGGCGCGGTGGTGGCGCATGGCCTGGTCGAAGGTCAGCCGAGTGCCAGAGCCCTGTTCGCGAAGAATCCACGCCTCATGGGCCAGTTGCTCGATGTCGGCGTGGCCAACCTTCGCCAGTGGGTGCTGAGGCGCACAGAACACCACCAATTCATCCTCGACCCACGGCTGCACTTCCAGGTTCGGGTGGTTGCAGTCGCCCTCGATCAGACCTAAGTCAATTTCGTAGTGGGCAACTTGTTGCACGATATGTGCTGTATTTTGCACATGCAGCTTCACCTGGCTTTCCGGGTGCAGTTGCATGAAGCTGCCGATGAGCAAGGTTGCCAGGTAGTTGCCGATGGTCAGCGTGGCGCCGACGGCCAGTGAGCCAAAGCCGGACTTGCCGTTGAGCAGGTCCTCGATCTCTTTGGCCTGGTCGAGCAGGGCAACGGCCTGTGGTAGCAATTGGTGGCCCAAGGCGTTGAGGCTCAGGCGCTTGCCGGCACGGTCGAACAGCTGGCAGCTGGACTGGCGCTCAAGTTCAGTGATCGACGTGCTGGCAGCCGACTGCGACAACGCCAGCACCCCTGCGGCTCGAGAGACGCTCTGGTGCTGTGCGACGGCGACAAAGACCTGTAGTTGACGAAGCGTGAATCGCATATCTATATAACCGATAACACATATCTTGATAATTCAGTTAACAGATATTGTCGCTGCCCCTAAACTATCGCGCAACTGCGCGTTTTGCGCGCCGCGTATTTCTTCAGGAGCCACCCTAGATGAGCAACATGAACCACGAACGTGTCCTCAGTGTGCACCACTGGAATGACACCCTGTTCAGCTTCAAGTGCACCCGCGATCCGGGCCTGCGCTTCGAGAACGGTCAGTTCGTGATGATCGGCCTGCAGCAGGAAAGCGGCCGTCCGCTCATGCGTGCCTATTCCATCGCGTCGCCGAACTGGGAAGAGCACCTGGAGTTCTTCAGCATCAAGGTGCCGGACGGTCCGCTGACCTCGCAGCTGCAGCACTTGAAGGAAGGCGACGAGATCATCATCAGCAAAAAGCCTACCGGCACGCTGGTACTCGACGACCTCAACCCAGGCAAGCACCTGTACCTGCTGAGCACCGGCACTGGCCTGGCGCCGTTCATGAGCGTCATCCAGGACCCGGAAACCTACGAGCGCTTCGAAAAAGTCATTCTGGTCCACGGCGTTCGCTACGTGAACGAAGTCGCCTATCGCGAGTTCATCACTGAACACCTGCCGCAGAACGAGTTCTTCGGTGAAGCGGTGCGAGAAAAGCTGATCTACTACCCAACCGTTACTCGCGAACCGTTCGAGAATCAGGGCCGGCTGACTGACCTGATGCGCAGCGGCAAGCTGTTCAGCGACATCGGCCTGCCACCGATCAACCCGCAGGATGACCGTGCGATGATCTGCGGCAGCCCAAGCATGCTCGACGAAACCAGCGAAGTGCTCGACAGCTTCGGCCTGAAAGTGTCGGCGCGTATGCGCGAGCCAGGTGACTACCTGATCGAGCGCGCCTTCGTCGAGAAGTAAGGCGAACGCGGCAAAAAAAACGCAGACCTTGGTCTGCGTTTTTTTATGCCTGCGATGCAGCGGCTCTGGCTCAAGTCTCGCGCACTACTTCCAGCACGCGGATCTGGTCCGGCTGGGGGTAATGCCAGCGCACCTGCACATCCCAGAATTTCACCCCGTAGACCCGCTCCGGTGGTGGCAGTTGGTACGCCGGGCGCGGGTCTTGCGCCAGACACTGCTCGATCAGCTCGACCAGCGGTTCACCCAGGCGCTGCGCATGCGCATGGGCCTGGGGCACGGCATGTTCGTGCCAAAGCACGACAATAGGCGCGGGTGCAGCGTCGGCCATCAGGTTGGTTGCCGTTGCAACGCTGTCGGCGTAGGGCACATATGGCTTGATATCCAGCACCGGCGTGCCGTCGAGCAAGTCGATGCCGGACAGCAACAGCCGGCCCGGCTCGACCCCTTCCAGGCGTACCACTGATTGCCCGATGCCATTGGGCCGGTGGGTCGCGCGGGTGGCGAACACGCCCATGCTCTTGTTGCCGCCCAGGCGCGGGGGGCGCACCTTCAGGCGCGGCTTGTCTTCAAGCGCTTCATGGAACAAAAACAGCAGCCAGACGTGGCTCACCTGTTCCAGGCCAGCCACCGCATCACCCTGGTTGAACGGGGGCAGCAGTTCCAGCACACCGCGGGCGGCTGGCGCCAGCTGTGGCTGGCGAGGGATGGCGAACTTTTCCTTGAAGCAGGAGCGCACGATACCCACCGGCGAAACCGAATGCGGCATCACCACTTAGCCATGTACGCGCAAGGTCAGGCCCTTGAGGAAGTTGCGCAGAAGCTGGTCGCCGCACGGGCGATAATTGTCATGGCCAGCCTTGCGGAACAGCGCGCTGAGCTCGGGCTTGGAGACTGGGAAGTCGACCGAGTTGAGCACGGCATGCATGTCTTCTTCCTTGAGTTCGAAGGCCACACGCAGCTTTTTCAGGATGCTGTTGTTGGTGACGGGGACTTCGATAGGCTGCGGCGGGCGGCTTTCGTCGCGGCCACGGCGGTGGATCACCAGGCCGTCGAGAAAGTGCGCCATGACGTTGTCCGGGCACTGCACGAAACCGGGTTCTTCTTCCTTTTTAACGTAGCCGGCGATGGCTTGTGCAGTAACTTGCAGGCCAGTCAGGGCAATGATTTCGGCCATTTTCTGGTCGTTGGCCTTGATCATGTAGCGCAGGCTGCGCATGACGTCGTTGTGGTTCATTGAAACAATCCTGTTCGAGCGCCGCGCGTACATGCGCGGCATGTATTTCTAGAAACGTTCGGTAGTCGCCATGAAGCGCCACTGGCCCAGCGGCAGTTTGCCCATGGACACACCGCCAATGCGGATGCGGCGCATGCCCAGCACCTTCAGGCCAGCGGTTTCGCACAGGGCTTCGATTTGCCCCGCTTGCGGGCCTTTCAGCACCATGCGCAGGTGTTGCTCGTTCTGCCAGCTGGCTTTGGCCTTGGGCAGTTCGACGCCTTTGCGCTCGACACCACGGGCCAGGCGCTCCAGCGCGCCCGGCTTGGCTTCGCCGCTGACTTGAACGATGTATTCCTGTTCGATGCGGCGCAGGTCGGCTTCAACCTTGCGCGTTACCCGCCAGTCCTGGGTGAAGACCTGCAGGCCAGCAGCACCGGGCAGCAGCGGTGCAATGCATTGCTGGCGGACAAAGTGCCCGTGCAGGGCCCGCACACCTTCGCGATGGGCTTCGCTGAGGCTGGCCATGCCGAGGCTGGCCTGGGCAATGCTCAGGGCCTGCCCGGCGGGCTGATTGAGCAGCAGCGTGACCGGCTCGAGGGTGTCGGCCGTGGCGCCTGGCAGCAGCTCGACGCGCTGGGTATCGACCTTGAACTGCGGCTGCTCGACCACCACGCCGTCGACCGTGACCCAGCCCCCTTCGATGTACATTTCGGCCTCTCGGCGCGAACAGCCAAGCTGTTCGATGAGGCGTTTTGACAGACGGATAGGCTCGGACATGGACATTCAGCTTCGCAGTGCAGGGAAAGGCGCCATTGTACCCGGCCCGGCGAGCTTGCGGCGGCCTATCGGTGTCATTTACGTCAATTCGGCAACGGTCCCCAGCAATATCGGATCAAGCCTCATGTCGCTGCAGGAAGCCGGCGCATGTGCAGCAAAGGGTAGGGCTGCCCAAGGCCGTCGGTTTCAGAGCGCCCGATGATTTCAAACCCTTCGTGCAGGTAGAAGCCCAGGGCCTGCTGGTTCTGTTCGTTGACATCCAGGCGTTCGGCGTTCAGCTCGCTCACGGCGTGGCGCAGCAAACGCTGGCCTACCCCTTGGCCGCGCTGCTCGGGTGCCACGAACAGCAGGTCGATACGGCCATTGGCGACCCCGGCAAAGCCCTGTATCCGCCCGTTGCGGTCTTTGCCGCAGACCAGCATCACGGCGTCCAGGTAGCGGCTGAGCACATGATCGCGCAGCAAGACTATATAGGCGTCAGGCAGAAAGTCGTGGGTCGCGCGCACCGAAGCCTCCCAGATGCGTACCAGCTCCGGGTAGTCGGTGTAGCGAGGTGTGTGCAGCGTCAGCGGTGGCTTGCTCAAGGGTGGCTCCTGTGTTGGCCTCTCAAGCAAACATAGATGCAAAAAAATACCCCGCCAGTTGGCGGGGTATTCTCGACGCAGCGCGCTTAGATGGGCTCGGCCCACATGTCGTACTCATCGGCATCGACTACGCGGCAACGCACCTTGTCGCCTGGCTTGAAGCCATGATCGCCGTCGATGAACACGCTGCCGTCGATTTCCGGGGCATCGAAGAAGCTGCGCCCAACCGAGCCTTGTTCTTCGACTTCGTCGATCAGTACTTCGATTTCCTTGCCGATGCGCAGTTGCAGGCGCGCCGTGCTGATCGCCTGCTGGTGAGCCATGAAGCGGTCCCAACGGTCCTGCTTGATGTCATCCGGCACTTCGGCCAGGCCCAGGTCGTTGGCCGGGGCGCCTTCGACCGGCGAGTACTGGAAGCAACCCACGCGATCGAGTTGCGCTTCGCTCAGCCAGTCCAGCAGGTACTGGAAGTCTTCTTCGGTTTCGCCAGGGAAGCCGACGATGAAGGTCGAACGAATCACCAGTTCCGGGCATTGCTCGCGCCAGTTCTTGATACGTGCCAAGGTGCGGTCTTCGAAGGCCGGGCGCTTCATCGACTTGAGCACTTTGGGGCTGGCGTGCTGGAACGGGATGTCCAGGTACGGCAGGATCTTGCCCGCGGCCATCAGTGGGATCACGTCATCGACGTTCGGGTAGGGGTACACATAGTGCAGGCGCACCCAGGCGCCGAGGCTGCTCAGCGCTTCGCACAGTTCGAGCATGCGCGTCTTGACCGGGCGGCCGTTCCAGAAATCGGTCTTGTACTTGACGTCGACGCCGTAGGCGCTGGTGTCCTGGGAGATCACCAGGATTTCCTTGACGCCAGCCTTGACCAGGCGCTCGGCCTCGCTCAGCACTTCGCCCACCGGGCGGCTGACCAGCTTGCCGCGCATCGACGGGATGATGCAGAAGCTGCAGCTGTGGTTGCAGCCTTCGGAAATCTTAAGGTAGGCGTAGTGACGCGGGGTCAGCTTGACGCCTTGCGGCGGCACCAGGTCGATCAGCGGGTTGTGGTCCTGGCGCGGCGGCACCACTTGGTGCACGGCATTGACCACCTGCTCGTATTGCTGGGGGCCGGTGACCGACAGCACGCTGGGGTGCACGTCACGGATGCTGCCTTCCTCGACACCCATGCAGCCGGTGACGATGACCTTGCCGTTTTCCTTGATGGCTTCTCCGATCACTTCCAGCGATTCGGCCTTGGCGCTGTCGATGAAGCCGCAGGTGTTGACCACCACGACGTCGGCGTCCTCGTATGTGGGCACGACTTCGTAGCCTTCCATGCGCAGCTGGGTAAGGATGCGCTCGGAATCGACCAGGGCCTTGGGGCAACCCAGCGATATAAATCCTACAGTTGGGGAATTGCTCATATACTCTGCCTGCAGGGCTCGCCCTGGCGAAAATTTTAGGCGCGAGATTCTATACGTTGATCAAAAAATGCGCAAAAAAACTTGTCGTTAATAGTTTTCATTATCATGGAGATGCGCATGCGTTGGGGTGAGCCGAGTAGCGAAGAGAAAGCCTCGCAGGTAAAGGAACATTGGATCGAACTGAGGAAAATTGAAACAAAGAGAAGGCAGATATATCTAACGATGCTGCTGGTATCTTGTTTTTCACTTTTTGGACTAATCATAAAGTATATCCCTTTGCCTGGAGGTGTCCCTGAAAAAATACTGGATAGTTGGCAGGGATATCTGGCCTTTACTTTTATGGGTATTGCACTGTTCTTCAAGGTGTGGACTGATAATTCCTACTATAAAAGTGATTCGTTTGTTGAGTTGGATGAGCGTCGACGCGAAGAGAAGTTTACTTTATCTGAATCAGGGGTTTTAAATTCTACGGTTTTGGGTGGGGGGGTTGTAGAATCGTACTCAGCTACGGAGAACGATGAGCCGATTATTGAAAAGAAAGTAAGGAGGGCTGTGTTGGGTGTCGAGTTTGCCGAGCACATGCGGACTATAATTGAAGCTTTGGATTCTCAAATTGACTACGCGGAAGCAAAGGCTTCAAGGCTGCTAGAGTCTGGAAGAACCTTTGTTCGTGGTGGTATCTCGATATATATATTTTCCATAGTGCTATGGCAGGGCTGGCTGTATCTCATCGATTTCAGGATTTCCCCTGGTGTGATATTCGGAATGATCTCAACTACCATGATTTTTTTAATTATGGAATTTATTGGTGCCTGGTATCTCAAGCAGTACAGGCATTACGGTGACTCTGCATTTTCTTATATGAGGGTGCGTTCGTCGTATAATCGCTATATGTTGTCGTATTGTGCGATTCGAGAGTTAGCCAATAATGATCCTGGTGCGGCTAGGGCTGAAATGCTTCAGGTTTTGGGGCAGGCTGAGAATTGGCCTGATTTGAGAGATGTTAATTCGAATGACTTTAATTACATGTTGCAGTCTGTGGAATCCTTTGGGAGTGTTTTCGATAAGTTGAAAGGTATTTTTGACCGTAGTAAAGCTTCTGGTTCACCGCAGTGAAACAGAATTTTGTATATAGTTATCTTCGTTTTTCCGATCCAAAGCAAGCTAGCGGTAGTAGTGCTGATCGACAGGCGGCCTATGCGGCGGGCTGGGCTGCTAAACACGACATGTTCTTGGATGAAACCCTTAGTCTCAAAGATGAAGGCCTATCTGCATATCATGAACGACATGTAAAGCAGGGCGCGCTTGGAGTATTCCTACGTGCTGTAGATGAGGGGCGCATCGCACCTGGGTCAGTCTTGATTGTAGAAGGGCTAGATCGACTGAGCCGAGCTGAGCCAATCTTAGCTCAAGCGCAATTGGCACAGATAGTAAATGCCGGAATAACGGTTGTGACCGCGAGTGACGGACGAGAGTACAATCGCGAAGGGCTCAAAGCGGAGCCAATGAATCTTGTTTACTCCTTGCTTGTGATGATCCGTGCCCACGAAGAATCTGACACCAAGAGTAAGCGAGTCAAAGCCGCGATCCGGCGGCAGTGCGAAGCATGGTTGACAGGAAGTTTTCGTGGATTGATTCGCAATGGAAAAGATCCCCAGTGGGTGCGGTGGAATGGTGAGTGTTGGGAATTGATTCCCGAGCGAGTTGCGGCTGTCCAACGTGCGCTGCAGTTGTATGGTGAGGGGCTTGGTGCTGGCCGGGCTGCGAAGTTGATGCACGAAGAAGGTCACGAGTTGACAGACTGGGGAGTTTCGGGACTGCAGATCTATAGACTCATTAAGTTGCCTGCACTTCGGGGGGTTAAACGCTTGAGTCTTGACGGCGAAAACTACGAGCTGGAGGGTTACTATCCGCGGATTCTGTCCGATACCGAGTGGGCTGAGTTACAGCATCTCGCTGGCCAGCGTCACCGTCGACGCGGTCATGGCGAAATACCGGGTATCGTGACAGGGGTTGGGTTGGCAATTTGTGGATACTGCGGCACTGCTTTGGTAGCGCAAAACATCATGCATCGCGCTGGGCCCGACGGAAAGCTTACAGATGGTAATCGGCGGTTGCATTGCACCTCGTATAGTAAGAAAGGTGGATGCTCAGCCGGAGGCAGCTGCAGTGTCGTGCCGATTGAGCGGGCGTTGCTCAACTTCTGCTCTGACCAGTTCAATCTAACGCGTCTCCTGCAGAATGGCGACGACGGTCGAGGGCTGCAGCAAGAGTTGGTCGCAGCCCGTGCTCAGGTCGAAAAGCTGAGCAACCAGCTCGCCAAGATCACCGATGCCCTTCTGGCAGATGAAAGCGACACCCCCCCGCTTGCCTTTGTCCGAAGAGCTCGGGAGCTGGAGCAGCAGCAGTTACTGGCGCAGAGGAGGGTCAAGGACCTGGAGCACCACGTAAATGCCCTTTCGAGCGTAGAGCGCCCAGTGCATGCTGCGCGCTGGGCTGAGCTTGCCGCTCAGGTAGAAACCGGCGATTACGCTGCTCGGGAGCAGGTAAGGCAGCTGGTCATGGATACATTTGAGCGCATCGTGATTTTCATGCGTGGGGTTGGTGCCACGGATCGCTCAAGCCATAACATAGACGTACAGCTGTTCTCCCGCACTGGTCAACATCGGCTCCTGCAGATCAATCGTCGTTCAGGTGCCTGGATCGCAAGTGAGAACTGGGAATAGGTAATGGCGTATTGCCTTCGGCCTGTAGGAATTTATACTGTATGCACGTACAGTGCTTATGGATCAGCTTATGTTTGTGATGCCCACCAGATTTCAGTCGCCAACCCGCTTTGAGCAACTTGCCCAACGCATACGCCGCCAGGTCAACAGCTCGGCAGCACAAGACCGGCGACGGACGGTCATATCGCGTCTGCCTGGTGAGCTCATGGACGATTGGGACCAACTGATAGACCAGCTGACGATCGAGGAAAGTGTGAGGCTTACTCGCCTAGATAGCGGTGCGATCCAGCTTTCTTGGACCAATCAGCACAGGTAGCTGATCCTTTGGGTTACCAGCGGTTAATATAAATTTACTTGCGGTGTTGATTTGAGGGGTTACCTGCGGTTAATCTTCTGGCTGTTGGGGCTGTGCTGTTGCGTGGCTCCTCCCATTTCGGAGATCAATCGCATGCACACCCATTCGCTTCACCTTTCAATGCTCAGCCGCCACGAGCTGGCCCGCCAAGTTACGACGAGTGGGACGTTCCACCACAACCTGCATGACAGCATCAGTTGCGTGATACGTGCCACGGCCAGCGTTGCCATTGAACAATGCAGCAATGGCTTGATCGCTCGTGTAGAGCTGGGCGAGTCCGTCAACAGCCTCACTCTCAGCAAGCGCGAAGACAACGCCCCCCGCCTAGTTGCGTTCATTGAGTCACTGGCAAATGGTGCGTCGCTTCCAGTTGGAATTCCCGAGGTTGGCGAGTTCGAACTGGTCACCGATCTTGAGGCAATGCTGCGTGATGCAGTGCGCGAACGCCGGGGCACATTTTATCTGCCCGCCGAGGGGGTCGAGGATCTGGCGCTACTGATGCGTCAAAGCGCCGTTGACCCTCAACGGGTGGCCTTTCGATTCGAGTTGGGGGGCTCGGGTTTGACTCTTCCCGCTCTTCTACCAACGGATCGCGAGGTGGCGTTTGAGCTACTCAGCGGATCCGTTGCAGAACTTGTTGCCAACTACCGTACTGCGGCCTGAGGAGCGAGGGATGAGTATCCATATTGCGCTGCCCGGCAAAGCCCAGGCACAACTCGAAACCGCCCTGGTTCGTTATCGGAAAGCCATAGCTGACCTCGATGCTGCGATCAAATCGCAAGCATGGGGGCGAATCCATGCTCTGCAGGGCAGCCGCGACCTGCAGGCACACACCATCGCCATGCTCGTCAATGCCAACTCGCCTGTGGTGATCGGTGAAGGAGTACCAGCATGATCGGAGTTCCCAAGACCGGTACCCTTGAGCACGGCTGCATCAGCGCCAACGTGAACACCGGTTATCGCTTCACAACTGCAGACGGTCGACCCGCACGGCTGGCGATCATCGATGACCAAGGCAACGTGGTCGAGGCCGGCGAGTCGGTCGCTAAAGAAGCCTGGAACGTTTGCATCGCCGTGATCAAGAACTTCAAGATCGGGCAGGGTCACATCGTGGTGCACAGCGCGCCGCCAGGTTCCCCATCGTCGGAGAAGGATGCCAGACCATGACTGCCAGCGCCGCTCAAAGAGGTGCACTGCTCAACATCCTGCGCATCAAGGTTGAAAAGATCGGCAAAGGCGAGCGCCGATACATCGACCGGCGCGAAGAAAATGCCCGTGCCTACGCCGAGGCACTGGCGGACGCGAACATCATCACTGACGACGAGCGCGATGAGTTGTACGAAAAGGCCCAGAAAGCTGCCGAAGACTCGGTTCGCATGCACCGTGCCGCTGGTGAACCGCACGCGGATCGTTACTTATGGCTGCGCGAACATGCTGTGCGGATACAAGGTAGTGACACCTGGTATCAAGGCGCAGCGTTGGATATTCGTGTTGACGTAGGGCGGGACCGCATGGTCGAGCAGGCCAAGCAGGTTCACGAGGGAAAGGTGCTTCTCAGGCATCAACCTGAATGAGGAGCGTCAGGGCAGCGGGTGCAACCGCTGCCCTGACAGGAATGACCAACTTTAAGGGAATCAATCATGTCCGAGCGTGAATATACCACGGTTCGTAGGATGAGCCTGCGCGAAGCCTTAGATCCAGCCAACCGCGAGAAGGTGAAGGCCTATTTTAAGTGCCAGTGTGGGTTGGTCGCATGGCACGGTTTCCTGCGCTCGATTGGGGAAGCAGTGCGGTGACCGACTGTCTAACACGGGTAGAGTTGACTGATACGGAAGTCGCTGCAGTAGCACGCCCAGGGGAGTCCTGGGCGAACGCTCGCCAGCGCGCTGAGCGGTTACGCGTTAGCGTTCGGACCTGTCAGCTCTGCAACCAGTGCGACCCGGAGCTGATCGCGAGGTACGGCATGGGCCCTGGCTGGATCGATAATGATCGTCACGCCTGTCCTGCCTGCAGATACGAATCTGATGACTGTGATGCTGCTGCGCAGGCTGGTCTATTGGCCAAGGCCAGGCTGGTGCGTGTAGAACAGTGGCAGAGAGTTGTGGCTTATCAAGGCCTGAATCCACGGGAGCAAATGCGGCAGTGGCTTGAGGGGCGCAGTCAAGATTCTACGTTTGAGCCGGCATTCTCGGCCCCGTCACATGCCCGTGATCTTGGCGTCGATCGCGCGGCCAACGATTTCCCAGTTCTCGTCCAGGGCGACCGTTTGGTACTCGGGGTTTAGTGGCACCAGGTAACCGACACCAGCGTCTGACACAAACTGTTTGAACGTGTGTTCGCCAGTCCCTGTATGACGGGCAATGTAGAACTTGCCGCTAATCAACTCGAAGCCCTCGGGCCGGATGAGTATCGGCGTCCCCTCGGGGAAGCTTGGCGGGGTATCAGAAGTCATTGATTTGCCCTTCACGGCAAGCCAATAACCATTTGGTCCCGCATTTTCAGTGGATGTGAGCCACTCATCGGCGATGCCCGTCGGGTGAGATACAGACGATTCGATGCGGTCACCTGCGACCACCCAAGTCAGCAATGGATATTCCCTCGCCTCTCGATGCGGTTGGGGCATGGGGGCTACGTTTGATGGATCAGTAGAGGCCACCATACCCGCGATCTGCGCAGCAAGGCGTGGGCTAAACGCGTCAACTGGCTCACCCAAAAGGCGTGCAAGGGCGACCGCAAATCGCACGTTCAGAGCATTCTTGCCGCTGAAATAGTGCGCCACTGCAGCAGGAGAAATACCTATCTCATCGGCTACTTTCTTTTGGCTCAGGCCGAGCGAATTTTTCTTCTGCAGGAACAGTTCATGGGCGGCTTGGCACTCGGCGAGTAGCTCAAGCGGGAGAATTTTTTTCTTCGTCATGGGCGAACTATAAACCGTTGGTTAATTTTAGGTAATTTACCTGCGGTATTGATGTTGTGATTACTTGCGGTTAATATCTCTGGAATACCCAGAGGTCCTCTGTATGAATCCCGTTGCATTACCTGATTTGGTTGCCCGGATAGGGCAAGCCGCCGTTGCCGAGGCACTCGGCGTGAGCCCGGCAGCCATTCATAAGGCCGTGAGATCTGGCCGGAAGATCTTTGTCACGGTCCATGAGGACGGTACTTGCACGGGCGAGGAAACTCGGCCGTTTCCTTGTCAGGAAGGCTCTCGAACGAGCCAGAAAGGTGAGCGTCAGGCTAATTCCCTGAGCCCCGTATGAGTACGTCCAGCCCTCGACACCCGCAGACCTCCCGCGACCAAGTGCTGGTGGCGCATGCCGCCGTCATGATTGCCCGTACCGGGTTCAGCCAGGACCATTTCGCCCAGGCGCTCAGTGGCCACTTGCACGACCTGGCGCTGACCAAGGCGATCGCCAAGGATGTGCCCGACTTCGATGCGCTCGCCCAAGGCAACGACGCTGATGGTTTCTTGAGGGCCTCCGGCACCTGGCTGCGGCGCGTATCGCGCTGGCTCAGCGGCGAAGTCGACCTGCCCAGCTGGATCGAGGAGGCCTGGGTTCAATCGCTTGAGGGCGAGTACCAGGAGCGCTGCCTGAACGAGCTGGCCAGCCGGCACGGCCTGTCTGGTGCCCGTGCGCTGGGCGGCGATGCAAACCCTGTGGGTGTGTTCGGGCAGTTGTTAGCCCGCTTGGGCGGCGCCGTAACGCTGGGCAGCGAGATCTTGGCAGATGGCCGGATCGACGAGCACGACCTGGCCAAGCTGCCTGAATTCGTTGAAAGCCTGCGATCGGCGGAAGCGCGCTGCAGCGAGCTGCGCACCAAGGCCGAGCAAGTCCTGGGCGAGCAACCACGGCTGCATGCTGTGAATAGCCAGGTGACTTCCAACCCGTGAGTCACCCACCCGACAACACTGCCAAGGACGCCGCAGGCCGCTCTACAAAGGAGCGGCCTACTGCTGTGCGTCGTGTGGACCCGAAGCTGCCCCATGCCGGATTGCGCGCCCCTATTCGACCAGAGCGCTATGCTGCCCCGCGCAAGCTCTCTGCAGAGCAGTTGAAGAAGCCGCTGATCCGTAAGGCATTCTGGCGGTTGAGCCGCATCAGTGAGTTGCGTGGGAGGTATCTGCGCTCCCTCGACACCATCCATGGCGGGCGCCGCACACGCTCCGAGAAGTTCGCGGCCTTGGCAAGGATCCCCGAGCAGTTGCTGGTCCGCCTCGATCTCGCGACCGGGGTACTGGGCTGGCTCGACGTCGAGCAAGGGCAGTTTTTCCTCAACACCCAGTGCAGCATTGCCGAGGACAGCGGGATTTCGCCGGCGGTGCTCAACCGCCTGCTGCACAGCATGGAGAAAGCCGACTACGTGTACCGTCGCATCGAGAAGGTGCGCCTGGACGAGAAGGACGAAGCCGGGCTGAACCTGGTGCGCACCCGCGTCCTGGTGCGCTTCACGCTCAAGTTCTGGACGGAACTCGGCCTCGGGCACGAGTGGGCCAAGGCCAAGAAGTCAGCCATCAAGAAGCGTGAGCACGAACTGCGTCAGGTGGCCCAGGCGCGGTCGTCCCGTATTGAGAAGGCCTCCCTGGAGGCGTTCCAGCGGCAAGTGAAGCGGCACCAGTGGCAGAAGAGCGAGGAGCGCAAAGCTGTGACTCTGGGGCTGACCCAGACGCCTCCCAATGGGGTAGGGCCACCGAACACCGCCTCGCCTCCACAGCCGCCTTCCACAGGCCCTGGTCCGGCGAGCAACGCAATGGCCCGCCTGCTACGCAGTGTCGAGGCTAAGAAGCCCACGTAACACCCTCCCGATCGCATCCCCTGCGAGGCCTGGCTGCGCCAGGTCGACCCCTTTCCCCCCTATTTCACCTGCGCGAACTGGCCAGCACCTGGCCGGCAACCTCGTGCACGCCCAATCCCCCGCAGATTTCGGCCCCGCCGCCGGCGGCCCACCCGGGGCGCCGGCATGCTTCTGTTTTAAATGGAATTTTAGACCCCCTTCAGTAACCGCAAAGCGTAAAAAAGAAGAGGCTTTCGAGTTGTTTGGACGATTGCATGAGGGGAACCAGATGATGCCTTCGCCCCGAGGGGCTCAGCTCGCTGCGCTCGACTCTTTACCATCGCGGGCTGCTCGCCCGCACCCAGGCAGGGCAAGTGCCCTGCACCCAACGCTTCCTCGCCTGCACGATGTGCTGGCGATTCAGCAGATCAAGGGCGGGTGATCAGGCGCGGCGGGTGGCGATCTGGCCTGGCGTGGTGCGCTCGCGGCCTGGCCATGGCAGGGGCGCTGCTATCGTGGGGCCGGTGTTGACTGTCGATCGGCCGCTGCGCGGGTATCGCCGCAGTGAAAGCGTAGCCATCACCAACGATCGTGCAGGCGGCTTTCATGCCTGCGCTGCAGGCATCTGGCGGGGGATTGACCGTCGCGGAAATGAAAAGTGCCCGCGTGGGGCACTTGAGGGGGCGAGCTGGCGGGGGAGGGCTCAGGCGGCGGGGGAGATGCCCAGTTGCTGGAACAGCTCGTGCTGCCGATCGCTCGGCAAGCTCCTGATGTGATCGAGGAGGAGGGTGGTCTGGCGCTGGGCTGGCGCACGTAGGGTGTGCTTGAACGTGAGCTCTGACACCCATGTGTGCCCGCACTCGGCGTTCAAGCATTGGCAGTACAATTTCGCATACGCTCGGGTTGTCTCTTCGCGTGAACTGATGCGCCCTTTGTGGTCGCACGCTGTGCAGTAAATCCTCATTCGCCACTCCCCTGGATCCAATGGTGTCATTATGCCGCCAAACAGGGCAGCTATCATCCGATTACTGTGTTTTTATTCAGTATTTTCGCCCGGTTTTGGGGGCTCGACCCATGCGATTTTTCTGTCATCGCGCAGGCAATCATTGACCTGGTTGAACAACTGGCAGATGGGCCGGATTTCGTTGCTGGTGTACACGCGGTCGATCTTCTCGATGTCCCCGAAACCGCCCGTGGTTTCGGGGATGATGCCGGCCAGCGCTGGGTTCATCCGCCAGGCGGCGATGACGTCGTTCCGGGTGATGTTCTTGACCTTCTCCAACTCGTCCTTTGCCTGGAAGTCGCCCACCGGGATGATCTTGATGGCGTTCTCGGCGCCTCCTGGGATGTTCACGAACATCGAGCGGAAGTTGCCCACGCCCTTGCTGGAGCTGATCTGGGCGCGCAGCTCGTTTTCGTCTTCCTCGGTGAGGTCGGGGTCGTTGGTGTAGAAAATGTACCCAGCGTGCGCGCCGTTGCTGTAGTAGCGCCGGCGGAAGAGGGTGGCAGCCTCATTCAGCAGCAGCGCCTGCAGGCCACCCAGGTAGTCGGGGATCCCATAGATGTTCTGCTCGACGTCGTAGTCCTTGATGTGGACGATTTCGTCCTGGTCGAAGTCCTCGAATTTGTTGTCCGGCAGCAGCATCCGATAGCCACCTTTGACCTTCACTCGCATGTTGATGGCCATCAGGTGCTCAAGCTCCACCGTTTGACCAAAAGCGTTGGGGACGCGGTAGAAATACGCCTCACCGAACACCATGTAGTCGAGCGCCGCCTTAGCCATGGTCTGCGCGCTGCAGGCCGGGGATGCGATGAACTCACGCAGCATCAGGTTGCGCTTGAACTTGGGAATGGCGCCGTGGTGCGCGTTGGCGCGCAGCAGCTTGGCCAGGCCGGCCCGCGACACCGGCGGCTTGTAAATCTCGCCGTCGTCGCTGGGGAACACGCCCAGGTACTCGCCGATGTTGCCGCTGAGCACCTGTTCCGGTTCCCCGAAGGTGAACATCCTGGTGGGCTGTTGCGACCGCGCCGGCGGCGCGACCTTTCTACTTTTGCGTCGGTTGGGCATTGGTTCCGCTCGTTAGATAGCGGCTGCGGCGCCGCTTGTTGGTGTTCAGAGGCTCGTTGTAGAGGGCGTGCATGACCGACCAGGCGATGTCAGCGTGGCCGGTGGCCTCAGTCCTGGACGCGCTGAACGTGATCTGCCCGCCGTTGGTGGTGCCGCGCTTGATCGTCAGGAAGGCCTGAGCGATGTCTGTCCAGCCGGCATCCCACTGCATGCGGCCCGCCTGGATGACGTCCTGGGCTTTAAGCACAAGCGTGGTTTTCGTCTCCAGGCTGTAATGGATCGATTTCGCCTTTGGGTAGAAGTCGCGCACCAGGTCGTAGACGCCGATGCCCACACCCGTTGTATCGATACCGATGTGCTGAACGTTGAAGCGCTCAGTGAGTTTCTTGACCTGGGCCGCTTGATGGGTGAAGGACTGCCCTCGCCAGCTGTGTTTCTCCAGGATCCTGAACTTGCCACCCGGTTCAGCCGGCGGCGCGACAACTACACAGGTCGCATCGTCTCGGGTACGGCTCGGGTCGTAGCCCAGCCAAACGGGGGCGTCACAGAACGGACGCTTAGCGGCTGGGTCGTGATCGCTCCATAGCTCTAGGTCGGAGTAGCATTTTTCGAGGGCCGCGAGGCTGAACACCGACTGGGTGCTGTCGATGAATTTGCACATGAACAGCTGCTCGAAACGATCCTCGTCGTTTTCGAGGCGCAGGCGCTCGATGTCGAAGAGATTACAGCCACCGGCGATGGCATCTTCCAGCGTGATGATCTTGCGCCACTGGCCATCGGGACAGAGCGTGCCTGCGTGAATCTCCGCTTCGCTTGGCCATGCCCCCGCCTTTTTGCCGCGCTTGCTGTTGCGGAAGGTCTCACCCGTCCAGAACGGATACGCCTCATGGGTCACTGCACTGGGTGTTGAGAAGTAGGTGTGTCGCCACTTCGCATGGGAGGCCATCCCACTGGCTACGGTCTGGATCTTGTCGAAGCGGGGAATCCAGAAGACTTCATCGACATAGAGGTGACCGTGGTAGCTCTGCGCAGTGTTAGCGTTGGTGGACAGGAACCGTAGTTCGGCCCAGGGCTTACCCTCTTTGCTCAGGATGATGGGGTTGCCGGTCAGTTCGATATCGAACCACTTGCTGGCAAACGCCACGATGTAGCTGCGGAACACCTCTGACTGCGCCCGGCTGGCAGAGAGGAAAATCTGGTTGTCACCTGTCAGCACCGCATCCATGAACGCTTCGGCGGCGAAGTAGTAGGTCAGCCCAATCTGACGACTCTTCAAAATGTGGCGCAGCCGGGCTGTCAAAGGGTTGATCTTGGCGGCGAACAGCTCTTGCTGATAGCCGAACATGGTGGAGGTGAACTTCTCCAGGAAGTCCACTTCGGTCAGAACGCTGATGTCGTTCTTGGCCTTCTTCTCTTTGCGCTTGCCCCCGCGATCGCCCCTGTCGCCTCGATCTCGACGCTCACGGCGTTGCCCGCGCTCCTCGTCCTGGTCGTGATCAGGTGCAGTGCCATTCTTTGGCGCCGGCGGTCGGCTCGACTGCTTAATCAACCGCTCGCGCATTGTGGTGAGCCGGTCCAGCTCGTCGAGCTCGCTCTTCGTCAACGGTTCGGTCTTTTCCAGGATGAGCGTGATCCGCCGGCTCACTGCAGTGACCGGCTCCTCATCCGTCAGCATCTCGTCCCACGACCCCTGGCGGATCCAGTAATAGATGATCCGCACGTTGGGCAGCTTCAAATGAGCCTGGATTTCCTTCACCGATGCCCGGCGCAGGTAGAGGCGTTTGGCGGCCTCTTTGACTTCGATGGAGTAGTTCATGGGCCGCAGTCTATGCGGCGATCCGCGCCGAAACGCCCGGAAAAATTCCGTGTTTCTCCTAGATTTGCGGAATAGGAGCAAGTCGAAAGTTCGGCGGTTGGCCGGGCACTTTTCGGTGCCTATGGTGGGGGCCTCAGACCCCGTCGACCACCGCCGAGCACTCTCCCAACCATGCCACGCTCCCTTGTCTCCTACTGGAAACGTGTCGCTGTAAGCGGCCCCACCTGCGATGGCCGCGAGATCCTGCCGCAGCACCTGCGGGACATGGCCGAGACCTATACCCCAGCGACCTATACCGCTGTTATCTGGTGCGACCACGACCGCTGGCCAGGTTCGCATGGCACCGTCTTCGCTCTGCGCCTGGACGAAACCTCCGATGACCTGGGGGCCGGCCAAGTTGCGTTGGAAGCGCAGTTGAAGCCCAACGACAAACTGCTGTGGCTCAACGATCGCGGTGAAAAGCTGTTCACCAGCGTCGAGATCACCCCCGACTTCGCCAACACCGGCAAGGCCTACCTCACCGGCCTGGCCGTGACCGACGAGCCCGCCAGCCTGGGTACCCAGGAGCTCTATTTCTCGAACAAGACCAGTAAGGCGTCGTACTTCGCCGCCTCGCAGGAGTTGGGGCCGCTCGAGGGCGAGCCGAAGGGTGAGACCGGCAAGCTCATCACCATGTTGACCAAGATTTTCAGCCGCTTTGCGTCGGGCGATGCCACCACCGAAACCGAACCCACCACCACCGAGAGCAAACCCCCAATGGATGAAGCTACCGCAACGGCCTTGAAGGCCCTGCTGGCTCAACTGCTTGTCGTCGCCGCCGGCATTCAAGCTGTGATCGAGCCCGCTGCCGAAGCTGCGCCTGACCCAGAGCAAGCCCCGATCGATGATGTCCAGACCGCTGTCGACGACATCGTCAACACCGCCGAGGCGGAGCGCGAGTTCGCCCGCAATGGCGCCGGCAACAAGGCCGTGTTGAAAGCGCTGGCAGGCCTGCAGCAGCAATTCACCGCCCTGCAGAACACCCCAACCGGGCGCCAGTTGCCGCGCTCCATTGGCCCTGCGGCCACCAAGAAACCGCGGGTGTTCTGACATGGCCCGTAACCTGAGCGCCTACGGCGCGCAAATGTTCGCCCAACTCCAGGTGGCCATGGCTGAGAGCTATGGCGTTGACCTGGTCAGCCAACACTTCAGCGTCGACCCGTCGATCACCCAAGAGCTGAACGAAGCGATCACCGCGAAATCGGACTTCCTGGAGCGGATCAACGTCGTTCCAGTAACCGAGATCAAAGGCGAAAAGGTCTTCATCGGTACCAATGGCCCGGTCACCGGTCGTACCAACACTAAGACCACCGACCGCGAGGCGAAAGACGCCTCCGGCCTGACCGACGATCAGTACGAGCTGCACGACACCCAGTCGGATGTGGGGCTGCCGTACGCCAAGATCGATGCCTGGGCCAAGTTCCCGGACTTCCATCAGCGCTACTCTGCCGCCGTGCAGAAGCAGATCGCCTTGGACCGCATCATGATTGGCTTCCACGGCACCCACGCTGCTGTGCAGACCGACATCACCCAGTATCCGCTGCTCCAGGATGTGAACATCGGCTGGCTGCAGATCCTGCGCACCCAGGTGCCGCACCAGGTGCTGGCCGAAGGCAAAGTGGCCGGCAAAATCGTCATCGGTACCGACGGCGACTACGCGAACCTCGACGCGGCGGTGCATGACGCCAAGCAGTTGGTCGATGAGCGTCTGCGCGAGGGCGGCGACCTGGTGGCCATCATTGGTTCCGATCTGCTGGCTGCCGACAAGGCGAAGCTGTACAGCAAACAGGCCGACACTCCGACCGAGAAAGAACGCATCGAGCTGGCCCAGGTGATCGCCACCTATGGCGGCCTGGCGGCCTACAGCGTGCCGAACTTCCCGGTGGACGCGATCCTGGTCACCAGCTTTAACAACCTGTCGATCTACTACCAGGAATCCAGCTGGCGTAAGCAGACCGTCGATAACCCGAAGCGCTCCCGCGTCGAGGACTACAACAGCCGCAACGAGGGCTACGTGGTCGAGCAGTTGGAGAAGGCCGGGCTGATGGAGAACGTCGAGGTGGCCAAGTGAGCCTGGCGCTGCAGCACAAGCGCCGGATCCTTGCCCTAGGGGCTGCCGCCGCGACAGCTGCAGTCACCGCCGCCACGCTGGCTTACTCGCCTGCAGAGGCGCTGAATAGCCCTGCGAACGCTCGCAAGCACCTGGCGCTGATGGTTGCAGGGCTGGATGAGGATCTGGCCCGAGTGAGCGCTATCAAGGGCCTGAGCAGCCGCCAGGACCTCAAGCGCAACGAGCTGCTGCCCAAGTACCAGGAATACGTCGATCGCTACTTGGCGTCCGGCCTTGTGTACCAGAACCGCGTCCTGGTGCAGGTCATGGTCTGGCTGTTTGATACCGCCCAGTTCGAGGACGCCCTGGCTCTGGCGGACATTGCCATGGAGCAGGGGCAGGAAATGCCGGAGCGGTTCAAACGCGACATTCCGACCTTTGTTGCCGATGCCGTGTGCGAATGGGCCTACGACGAGCACCAGGCTGGCCGGAGCCCCGAGCCGTATTTGTCGGAGCTGCTGCCGCGTGTGGATGGTGAGTGGGACCTGCCGGAGCAGATCCCGGCCAAGTATCACAAGCTGATCGGCATTCGTGCCCTGGAAGCCAAGGAGTGGCCGACCGCGATCAAGCACCTGGAGCGCGCCGCCGAGCTGTATCCGAAGGTCGGTGTGGGCACCCGCATCGATAACGCCCGCAAGGCTCTGCTCAAACAACAGCCGGCGCCAGTGGTGCCTGCGCAACCGACCCCTTAACCGACTACCCCCCCCAGCGGAAACCCGTGAAACGAGTCGGCCATTTATGGCCAGCCCCGTGGCAACGGTGTTTTCCGCCCTTTTCGAGTGGCCAGCAATGAGCTTTTCAGGCAAACCCACCACGGTCGTAGAGCAGACCATCGAGAACAACGGCTTTTGGCCCGACCTCTCGCTGGCTGAATACCAGAAGGCTTATCGCCTGCCGGGTGAGTATCTGAGCGAGGTGCTGGTTACTCAACTTGAACTGGCCATGGTCGAAGTGAATCAGGACCTGGCTCGCGTCGAAGTTGCCATTAAGGCCGCCGGCGTGACCTGCCTTGAAGATGGGGCCAGCCCGGGCAGCGTCCAGGGATGGGGCTATGCCGCCAAAGTCAGCCTCTACAAGCGCGCCGTGTACTGCCGGGCCAAGGCAACTGCCCTGACCGACTTTGCGACCGTCACCCGCCGCGACGTGGCCGAGAACACCGGCAAGGAAGCCCCCGAGCGCGCCGACACCTACCTTGCGTTCAGCCAGCAGGCGGTTCGTGCCCTGCAGGGCCGCAGCCGCATTACGGCGGCACTGCTGTGATCAAGCTACAGGCCATGACGGCCTACCTCATCGCCGCGAAGCTGGTACAGCCCGAGCAGCTGGACAGCTGGGTAGACCAAGTGAATCTGGACCTGATCTGGAAGCCCACCGGCAACGGCGGCATGCACATGGGCGACATGCGCTATCGCGCAGTGATCAGCTTGGAGCGCTTCACCGGCAACCCCGCGCTGCTCATGGCACTGGTCGGCAGTTGGCTTGAGTCGAACGACTCCGACCGTGGCGACGACCTGCCCGCGCCGAACTTTGCCGTCGAGCCCCTGGACAACGATCTGTTCGATGTCGACCTGACCATCGAGTTTGAGGAAGGCCAGCACCTGGTCGAAGACCCGGACGGCCCGATCAGCAGCGGCGGCAAGAAATACGGCCTGGGACAAGCCGAGCTGTGGGTGGCAGAGCACGGGGAGGTTGGCCATGGCGGCTAGCACCATCGGCCTGGACATTCGCGGGCTGCTCGATGCGCAGGCGCAACTGGCGCTGCTCGAGCTGCCGCCGAAGCTGCGCCGGCGCCTGCTCAACAACCTGGGCAAGCGCGTGCGCAGCATGAGCCGCAAGCGCATCCGCACCCAGCAGAACCTCGACGGATCGCACTTTGCGCCGCGCCGCGACACCACTGCCGGCAAGAAAAAGATGGAAACAGGCCTGGGCAAGCTGCTGCAGGTCACCAGCGTTACCCCCGACAAAGCCGTACTGGGCTGGAAGAACAACCTCACCGGCTGGGTCGCCTCGCAGCAGCACAACGGCGCCTCCGAGCGCCGTACAGCGCAACAAATGCGCCAGTGGAATTCCGTCGAGCCGGGTGCCAAGGCCACCGAAAAGCAGGCCAAGCGCCTGCGTTTGCTGGGCTTTCGCGTGCGCCAGGCCGGCAAGAAGAAGCTCAGCCGGCCCCCCGTGGCCTGGATCGTCGCCAATGTCAGCTACATGCAGGCCGGCGTGCTGATCCGCGTCCTGGACACCGAACGCAGCGAATCAACCGGCGCACAGAGCTGGGAAATCAAGCTGCCCAAGCGGCAGTTCCTGGGCTCTGGCAACGAACAAGAAAACCGCGAGCTGCTGAACACGCTGCTCGACCAAATCACCAACTCACCCCGATAGAGGCTCACATGGCACTCGGCAAAGTCAGCGTGAACAATCTCAACCTCGGCCAGGGTGCCGTGGTCGAGATCGAGCGCTATTTCCTGTACATCGGCGCCGCCGGCAAGAACGCTGGCCAGCTGCTGCAGCTCAACACCGACAGCGACCTGGACGTCATGCTTGGCGTGGCGACCAGCGACCTCAAGACCCAGATCACCGCCGCACGACTGAACGGCGGCGACCGCTGGGCGTGCTTGGCCGCGCCGATCAGCGGTGACAAGACCTGGCAGGACGCGCTGGAGAACGCGCAGCAGCACGGCCACTCAGTTGAGGCCGTGGTCATCACCACGCCGGTGGCCAGTGGCGGCGACCTGTCGGAAATGAACGACGCCGCGATCGCCGTGAGCAACACCTATGGCCGCCGCCTGTTCGTCATGGCTGCCACCGCCGGCATCACCGCCCTGCAGACCTGGTCGGAGTACGCCGCCGAGCAGAAAGCGATCACCAAGGACCTGGTGGCGCCGCGTGTCCTGGTCGTGCCTCAACTGCACGGCAACGACCTGGGCGTGCTGGCCGGGCGCTTGGCGAATGCTGCCGTCAGCATTGCCGACAGCCCGATGCGCGTGGCCACCGGCGCTGTCCTGGGCCTGGGCGAGGTGCCCACGGACAAGGAAGGTATCCCGCTGCCGTCTGCCATCCGTGCCGCCCTGGACGCCGATCGTTTCTCGGTATCGCAGACCTATCCCGATTACCCGGGCGTGTACTGGGGCGACGGCAACATGCTCGATGCGCCGGCCAGCGACTTCCTGGTGATCGAGAACCTTCGCCTGGCTGACAAGGCCGCGCGCCAGATCCGCCCGCTGCTGATCCGCCGTGTCGGTGATCGCCGGCTGAACAACAGCCCAGCCAGCATGGCCGCTGCCGTCACCTCGTTCATGAAGCCGCTGCGCGTGATGGCCAAGTCCACCACCTTTGCCAACCAGCAGTTCCCCGGGGAGATCAAGCAGCCAAAGGATGGCGACATCGTCATCAGCTGGCCGACCCGGAACCGAGTGGAGGTGTACATCAAGCTCACCCCGCTTGAGTCCCCGAAAGACCTCACCGCCAACATCGCACTCGACCTTTCGAACGAGTAAGGAGCCCGTATGTCCCGCATTGGCGGCAAGAACTTCGATATCGCCCTGGGCGACCTGCAGGTGCACGTCGAGTCCTGCACCCTAGATATCACCGACAACAGCGCAGCCGCGCAAACCCGGGGCGTGCCAGACGGCTACGTTGACGGCGATGTGTCGGCCAGCGGTGAGTTCGAGTTCGACAGCATGAACTTCAACCTGCTGATTGAAGCAGCGCGCACCGCTGGCAGCTTTCGCCAGCTGAGCACCTTTGACGCTGTGTTCTTTGGGCAAGCGGGCGAGCAGGAGCTGAAGGTGGAGGCCTTCGGCTGTCGCTTGAAGGTGTCCAGCCTGCTCAGCGTCGACCCCAAAGGCGGCGAGAAAACCAAGCACAAGGTGCCATACGAGGTCACCAGCCCGGACTTCATCCACATCAACGGCGTGCCGTACCTGGCCGCGTCCGAGATCGAGGGCCTGAGCTGATGGTCTGCCCATTCGACCGCGCCCAAGCCCTGGAGCAGCGACAGCGTGACCAGGCGATCGCCGCCGCCCTGGCCCAGGCGCCGTCGAGCGGGCCGAGCCTGACCCACTGCGAGGACTGCGACGGCTTGATCCCCGAGGCGCGCCGCGCTTTGGGCGGCAAAACTCGCTGCGTGCCTTGCCAATCCCTTTTCGAGCAAGGTGCCCGCCGATGAGCGCGAATCAAGCCGCCCAAGACACCGCAATTGCCTTTGCCAAGGCGGCACCCGCGATCGGCGTGGCCGCGACCGGGGCCACCGGCACCGTGGACTGGTCAGCAGTCGCCTACATGCTGACCGCCCTTTACATGGTGCTGCAGATCGTTCTGCTGGTCCCCAAGTACCGGCAGATGCTGCGCGATTGGAGGGTAAAACCATGAGCCTGCGCACGCGGATCATCGCCGGCACCATCACCCTGGTGCTGGGCAGCAGCACGCTGATGGCGTTCCTGGCCAAGTGGGAAGGCGAGGGCCAGAACGTGGTCTACGCCGACAAGCTCGCCCGTGGCCTGCCCACGGTCTGCGCCGGCATTACCCGACACGTCAGCCCCTACCCGGTGATTGTGGGCGACTACTGGTCGCCGGCGCGCTGCGCCGAGGTGGAGCAGCTGGTGGTCGAGAAGGGCCAACTGGCCCTGGCCGACTGCCTGACCAACCCAAACATCAGCCAGAACACGTTCGACTCGCTCTACAGCCACGGCCACAACGTCGGCGTGCCGTCGACGTGCGCGAGCCGGGCCGTGGGCCTCATCAATGCCGGGCGCATCAAGGAAGGCTGCAGGGCGCTGGCCTGGGGCGCCGATGGCCGCCCGGTCTGGGCCTACGTCACCGATGCCAAGGGCAGCAAAAGATTTGTACCCGGGCTGCACGCCCGCCGTCTGGACGAGATGAGGCTGTGCCTGCAATGACCTTTGAATCAGTGCGCTCTGTCGTGACCCTGCTGCTGATGGCCGTCGTGAGCTGGGCCGCTTGGGACTACAAGACCCAGCTGGCCACGGTGCGCTCGGAGCGCGACCAGGCCGTGTTTGAGGCCGAGGGCCTGCGCGAGGTCGCTCGCCTGGCCTACGAGCGGATGGAACAGGCCGCTGATCTGGATTCCCGACACACCAAGGAGCTGAACGATGCTCGGCAACAAAACACGGATTTGCAGCGTGCTGTTGATCAGCTTGATCAGCGGCTGCTCGTTAAAGCCAACTGCCCCGCAACCACTGTGCGCACCGATTCCGCCGGCGCCGGCGTGGCTGATGCAGGAACCGCCGAACTCGCAGCAGACGCTCGATCGGATTATTTCACCCTCCGAGATCAGCTCGCCCTCAGCCGGCAAATGATCCTCGGCCTGCAGGAGCGCGAACGGCGCTTCTGCACCACCCAACCCAATACTGGAGCCACACCATGACCGACCGCCGTGAAATCACCCTGGAGCTGGGCGAGCAGGAATTCACCTTCATCCTGACCCCGGCTGACGTGACCAAGTACTTCAACAGCATGACCCAGAACAACAAGGTGGCACCGGCCAACAACTTGCTGGTGACCACCGTTAACCAGGAGCAGCGCGCCACCCTGAAACCGCTGCTGGGTAACCCAGTGATGGTCATGCAGCTGGCCGGCGCGCTGATGGAAGAGTACGGCCCGCAGGTCGACATCATCGTAAAAAAGCCCTCGAACACGCTGAGCGCCTGAGCGAGAACGGCCTGGGCCAGCTGATGGCCCTCACTCAGCGCTGGCTACCCGGCGCTGAGCCCTCGATCGAGAACATGGGTCTGGCCAAGTGGCTGGACGATGAACACTGGAGACGCATGGAGATCGCCGTGGCAAACGGCATCGCCCACGCCCTCAACGGATAAAGCCGATGGCCTCGCAATCTTCGAAGCTGGATTTCATCCTGGCACTGACCGACAAAGTCACCGGCCCCCTGGGCAACGTGAAAGCCGGCTTTGACGACCTGGCCAAGCAGACCGAGGCCAATACCAAGCAAATGGGTCTGGGCCTGGCTGCCGTGACTGGGGCCTTTGTCGGTATCAACGCATCCCTTGAGCCTGCCCTGGAGATGAACCGCGCCCTGGGCGATGTTCGTTCTTTGGGGGTGGCCGAGGATGCGTTGACGTCGCTCAACAGCAAGGCCTTGGCGTTTTCCGTGGCCTACGGTGAGAACGCCCAGGAGTTCGTCGCCTCCGCCTACCAGATCGAGGGCGCCGTAAAGGGCCTGGCCGGCACCCAGTTGGCCACGTTCACCAACACCAGCAGCGTGCTGGCCAAGGCCACGAAGGCCGACAAGGCTGTCATGGGCGAGTACGTCGGCACGATGTACAACCTGCAAAAGCAGCAGGCCGACGCCATGGGTAAAAGCCAGTGGGTCGAGCGCCTGGGCGGGCAGACGGCCCTGGCCACCCAGCTTTTCCGCACCTCCGGCGAGGCCATGAAGGACGCTTTCAAGGAGGCCGGCGCCATTGCTACGGCGTCGGGCGTCGACCTGGCCGAGCAGATGGCCGTGATCGGCACCCTGTCCAGCACCATGGAAGGCGGCGATGCCGGCGGGCGCTACAAGGCGTTCTTCGAGAACATCGGCAACGCTTCGGAAAAGCTCGGGATCAAGTTCACCGACGCCAACGGCAAGGCCATGCCGATGCTGGACATCCTCGGCAAGCTGGAAGGCAAGTACGGCGACCTCAAGAACGCTGCAGCCAACGCCAAGCTGGTGGAGGCCTTCGGCGGTGAGGGTGCCATGGTGATCGGCGCACTGGCCAAGGACACTGGCCGGCTGCGCAACGGCATCGATCAACTGGGCAAGGTGCACGGCCTCGAGCAGGCCGAGCGCATGGCCAAAGCCATGGTTGACCCGTGGCAGCAGTTCGGCGCTGCCGTGCAGGCCCTGCGCATCGCCTTTGGCCAGGCACTGATTCCAATTCTGACCCCGCTGATGGACCGCCTGACCGGCATCGCCGGCACGCTGACCCGGTGGACCCAGTTGTTTCCGAACATCACCCGGGTGATCGGTATCACCGCGCTGACGGTGCTGGCCATGACGGCGGCGATGGGCCTTTTGACTTTTGGGGTGGGCCTGGCCAAGTCGACCTGGTTGGCCCTGGTGACCATCTGGAAGGTGCTGACCTGGACCGGCTGGAAGAGCATCGCGATGTTCCTCTACCACACGGTGATCTTCACCTTGTTCGTCGCCGGCATGGTGGCCATGTACACCTGGATGGGCCTCGTTCGGGTCGGGATGCTGGCCTGGCAGGGCGTGATCTGGCTGGTAAACGCAGCGCTCAGCGCGAATCCGATCGGCCTGATCGTAATCGGCATCGCCGCGTTGATCGCCCTGGTGACGCTGGCGGTCGTGTACTGGGACGAGTGGACCGCGGCCCTGATGGACACCGCCGCGTTCAAGTGGGTCAGCGAGCAACTGCTGGCCCTGTCCGAGTGGTTCAACTCCATGAGCGGCTGGTCGGCCATGGCCAAGGCCGCCTGGAGCAGCATCGTCTCGGTGTTCCAGGAGGCGATCAACGGCCTGATCGAACTCATCAACAAAATCCCGGGTGTGAACATCGAGGCGCGCCTGGGCGATATGCCGACGATCCCGGGCGCCGAGCAGGCGGTGATGGCCAGCGAAACCGCCAACGTCTCGCAGAGCGCCCAGCAGGCCCTCAGCGCCTCGGTACCGAGCTTGGCGCCGGCGCGGGCTAACGCCGTGCCCAAAGGTGGGCTGCTGAGCAGCATCCAGAACACCAACACCCAGAACAACAACGGCAAAAAGGTTGAGAGAGTGAACATCTATAACAGCCAGCCGATGACCCCGACCGAGCTGGAAAACATGCTTGAAATGGCGGTGGGCTGATGGACGGCCAGTACATCGATCTACTTATCCAGGACAACGACCTGGTGCTGGACCTTTCCCGCCAGCCGGCGCCGATCCAGGACCGGGCCAGCATCGCCCAGGACATCGCCCACATGATCCGCGACAGCGGTCTGCTGGTCACGCTGGTGGCCGAGCGTGACCGGCTGCGACAGCGCGACTGCATTCAGCAGCTGGAACTGCTGGTGGAGAACGACGAGCGTCTGGTTCCCGGTACCGCGCAGATCACCGAGCAAGGGTCAGGTGTGTACCTGGTCACAGCCACCACGTTGGCCTTTGGTGTCGTGGAGGTCAGCCTGTGAGCGATGTCGACTTCCAACAGGCGCTGGCAGATGCCGGCATCCCGACCACCGAGGCCGGCCTGCGCCAGGCGTGGGAGGCCGAGGTGGCCGCCCAAGGCAGCAAACTGAGCAACACCAGCGCATATTCACCGTTCTGGCGCGTGGTCACGGCTCTGGTGACGAAGCCAGTGCAATGGATGCTGCAGTTCCTGGTTACCACGGTGCTGCCGAACTTCTTCGTCAAGACGGCAACGGACAAGTGGCTGGACATGCTGGCCTGGGCCGTCGACGTGACGCGCAAGGGCTCGACCAAGGCCGTCGGGGTAATTCAGTTCACCCGCATGGCGCCCGGCGGCGCCCTGGTGGTGCCGGCCGGCACGCTGATTCAGTCGCCCGCGATCAACGGGCGCGTGTATCAGGTCGTGACCACGGCCGAGGGGCAGTTCAGCGATGGCCTGATACAACTCGACATTCCGGTGGAGGCTGTGGAGGCAGGGGTAGGGTTCAACCTTGCCCCGGGCTATTACGCGATCTTGCCGGTACCGGTACAAGGCATCGCCCAGGTGGCTAACGGTGAAAGCTGGCTGACCACCCCAGGCGCGGATCCTGAGCCCGACGACGAGCTGCGCCTGCGCACCCGTAACCAGTTCAGCGCGGTCAACCAGTACCACACCGATGCCGTCTACCGCGCCATGATTTCCGCTTTCCCTGGCGTGCGGCCCGATGGCGTCTACTTCGAGCACGGTGCCCCGCGTGGGCCGGGCAGCGCCAATGCCTTTGTGCTGTTCGACGCCGGCGTGCCGGCAGAGGCGTTCCTGGAGCAGATCAACGCCTACATCCGCGACCAGGGCAACCATGGCCACGGCGACGATCTGCTGGTCATGGTCATGCCTGAGACGCTGCATGACCTGGTCGTGCAACTGTGGCCCCGTTCGACGCTGACCGCTGAGCAGCGGGAAAAGCTGGAGGCGGACGTGGATCAGTTCATCCGCGCCGCATTCCGCGAGAACAGCGAGTACACCGTGACGCTCACGGCTCCCCAGTCGCGGTTTTCATTCAGCCGCCTGGGCGAGGAGCTGCACAAGCAGTTTCCCGGTATCGAGTCGCTGCACTTCGAAAACGCCGACATCGTGTCGGAGCTGAGCATTCCGCGCATCCACAGCCTGCAGGTGGTGCCCAATGATTAAGCTCGACCTGAAGTTCTGGCTGGCCGGTACCGAGCTGACCAAGCTCAAAGAGGCCGCGCAGGCCTGGTGGGAGCGGGTCGAGGAGTGGCTGCGCTGGCCGCTGCTGCAGCTGGACGCCGAAACCTGCCACCTGGCCATCCTCGACCTGCTGGCCTGGCAGCGCGACATCACTCGGTTCAAAGGTGAGCCCGAGTCCCTGTATCGCCTGCGTGTGAAGTACGCCTTCATCAACGCCGTGGACGCCGGCAGCATCGCCGGCATGAAGCGGATCCTGGTGCGCCTGGGCGTTGGCTACGTCGAGATTGAGGAGCGTCAGCCCGACCGCGACTGGGACGTGGTGCTCCTGCAGCTGACCAATACCCAGCTGGCCAAGAGCCCCGAGCTGCTGCGCGTGCTGATTCAGCAGTACGGGCGCACCTGCCGCCGCTATGACTTCGTGACCATTACCCCGTTAGCCATGGGCGTAGCCCTGGTGCATTTCAACGACGACCAGCAGACGCTGGTCGCCAGCCTGTAGGAGTTCCCCGTGGGAGCGAGCATTACCCTCGCAGGCGAAAGCCTGATTGCCCAGAAACAAGCCGCCCAGCAGATCCTGGACGTGCAGCGTTTCGTCTTCGCCAATGTGCCCGGGTTGGACCCGTCCAGCCCGGTTGATCGCGCTGCAGCGAGGCCTTCAGCGGATCGCATCGTCTATACCGGTGAGATTCCGAACAATAACGCCGGATTCGTGAACCCCAACCAGGTTGTGTATAGCCTGCAGGTCGGGTCGGACGTGGGCGACTGGGATTTCAACTGGATCGGCCTCGAATCCGCCGAGGGCGTGCTGTTCGCCGTGGCCTATGTGCCGCTGCAGCAGAAGCGCCGCAACGTGCCGCCGCTGCAGATCGGCAACAACATCACCCGCAACTTCCTGGTGGTGTACGACGGCGCGCAGGCGCTGACCGGCATCACCATTGACGCGAGCACCTGGCAGCACGATTTCACCGTGCGCCTGGCGGGCATCGATGAGCGCGAGCGGCAGAGTAATCGCGACATCTTCGGACGGGCCTGCTTCTTCGGCAGCGCCCTGCAGGTGGAGAAGGTGGGCAGCGCATACCAGGTGAAGCCCGGCACGGCCTACGTCGAAGGCATCCGCCTGCAGCGCAGCAGCGCGTTGGCCATCGTGCCGCCGGCACTGCCGACCACGGCCTGGCTCGATGTTGCCCTGCAGCGCGAACTGAGCGACGTGGTAGCGAGCTGGAGCGTGGTTTTCGGTACCGACCTGGCCGACCGGACTGACAGCGCCGGCGTGCGCCATTACCTGGTGCCGATTGCCGACCTGGCCACCGGCGGTGCCATGGTGGACCGTCGCCCTGTCGAGGCCATCAGCGGGCCACTGGTGCAGCACTTTGCCGCCAGGGTCGGGGACTACGAGCAGTTGAGGGCGCGGGCCACTACCAAGGATGACGTGGAGCTCGGCAACCTCCCAAACGCCAAAAGCGATGACCCGAGCCTGGAGAGCAGCGAAACACTGGCCACATCGATGGCCGTTTCCAAGGTCTACAAGCAGCTGAATATTGGTGCAACGGCGGGGAAGTACTTCGGCGTCAAGATCAACAACCGTGGCCAAGTCACCGAGGGCTACGGCCTCACGCCGCTGGCTGAGGCGCTGCTGGAGGCCGACACCCAGGACAAAGCCAAGACTCTGCTGGGCATTGGCGAGTTGCCCATGTTCACCCCGCAGTGGTTCCCTTCCCGGGAGCTGCTTGCTGCGACCCCGGGTTTTTTCCCTGCAGATGGCCAGACCATTGCGCGAGCACTGGTGACGTCTGCCACTGCCCAGTTGACCAGCGCCAAACCTCTGGTTCCGATCGTAAGCGAAGCCAGCTGGCAGGCGGATAATACGCTGCGTGGCTCCTATACCCTGGGCGACGGCGCAACCACCATTCGCCTGCCCGACTACAACGGTCGCTCACCTGGTGCCATCGCGGCGCCTTTTCAGCGGGGTGACGGTACGTTTTCCGCCGGTGTAGCCGGTGTGATTCAGCCTGACGAATTCCGCTCGCACGTCCACCCAATGGCGCTTGGGCCGGTGTCCGACGTGGGGAGCTCTGCCCAGGGCCCTGACGCGCCTTCGGACGGTACTGCCGTGATGGAAACCGACGCTGCCGGCGGCAGTGAAACCCGACCGACCAACGTCACAGGCGTATTCGGCGTGAAGCTGTACGGCGCCATTGCCAACCAGGGAAGCATCGATGCCGCAGCCCTTGCTGCCGCCTATGCATCGCTGCAGGGCGAGTTCCAGAGTTCGTTCGGCTTCCAGATCATCTATCCCAACGGTGGTACCGCCGAGGCCCCGGCCAGTGTCAGCTACAACAGCCGCTATGTGCTCCCGAACCCTTTTGCCGGTCACCACGTGATTTGCGTGGCCGAGATCCAGATCGGTGATAAATGGGGCGAGGCCGGATGGTTCTACAGCTCTGGTGGCTACGGCACCAAGGCCGCCCAATTGGATTTGGCGACGCTAGTCGTTCAGACCGGATCGTCGCGGGTGGGGTACTCGTCGTTTGGTAGCGGTGACCCCTTTGGCCAAACTGCTACCGCCCTGATTGCCGCCCCTTGCCGGGTAAAAGTATGGAGGGTCAAAGCGTGACCGTTTACGCACAGATCGGGTCGAGCCTGCAGCAGGTCGATGGCAGTTGCCCAGTGGGCTGGGTACAGATGCGCGAGCAGCGCCCTGATGGGGATTACTGGCTGGCCGCCGAGAACGGGGCGTGGGCCCTTGATGTGGATCTGCTATTGGCCCGGATAGATACCACCGCGGATTCGGTCCGCTCGACGGTGGCTGGGGATCCGCTGCGCGCCGTCGAGTACGACCGCGCCGTGCTCGAGGCGCAGCAGTTCAAGGAGGCTGGGTACCCATCTGACGCGGTGCCGCGATCGGTTGCCGCCGGCGTGGTGAACGGGCAAACCCCACAAGCGTCCGCCGATGCCATCCTGCGTGAATCCGCGCTGTACACCGAGGCGCTTTACAGCATTCGGGAAATACGTCTGCAGGCGAAGGCCGATGTTCGTGCGCTGGCAGAGGTGGGCGATGTCGCCGCCGTACTGGGCCGCACAGAGGCAGCCATGCGCGAGTTGGCCCTGGCGGCAAAGGACTCCGGCTATGCCATTTGAATGGACGGCGGTAAAAATGCGGTGGCCTGAGCAGGCTACCAGTTGGATGGGCGATTTGGTCGAGGCCAAGGGTCTGGCCGGCAGCGAACTGGCCAGCACCGGCGAGCGGCTGGCGGGCTTGGCCGATAAAGCCACCACAAGCCCCGGACCTGTGGGCGCAGCAGCACAGGTCGCGATCGAATCCGGTCGAGCGGCGCTGGCCAGCCAGTTGGGCCAGGCACCGGCCTGCCTGACGGTCACGCCGTTCCAGAGCGGTATCGGCCAGGGCCGAGGGCATCAAAAGTACCTGTCGGCGCCGAATCTGCTGCAGCAGCTGACCAGCAAGCTCACCGATGCCGGCGACAGCGCCCGGCCTGCAGGCGAGCAGTACGCCCTGGCAGTGATGTTCCTCGGGACTCGATACGACCAGTTTGCTGAAACCCTGGCGCGCTTCAACGCGCTGCTGCCGATCCCTGACCTGGTGCGCGCTGAACGGCGCGCTCGGCACCTTTCCACCCTGGAGCAAGAAAAGTGGGTGATTCCCACCGCCGGCCCGCTGCCGCGCTGGGGTGCGTTGCCCCTGGAGCGCTGCACGGTGGTGAAAGCCGCCAAGCAGTCGATGGCCGGGCAGATTGCCGCGCTGGAGAGCTACGCCGACAGCTCACCCATGGCCGACTTGGCCAGCCTGGCCGGGCGCAAGGCGCAAAAGGCGAAGGCCCGCGACCAGCAGTTGAGCGACCTGCAGGCGCTGCTCGCCGGCGGCCAGGCCGACAGCAGCATGCGCGCCCGTCTGGTCGGCCCAGGCGTTGCCCAAGAGCTGCGCCGTGATCTGCTCCAGGGCGATGCCCCGGGGCATGAATGGGTGTTGTCTGCAGGCGTGCTCCTGGTCGGCTCCCGCGAGGGCCTGAGCTTCGTGCGCGAACTGGTGGGCCTATGACGCTGATGCTTGACGGCCAAAAGGTCGTGGGCAAGCGCATGAAGGTCACCGCGAACCTGCGCATCGAGGCCGACGATATGTCGGGCCAGACCAGCGGCACCGAGAAGGCGCACAAGGGCTTCAAGCCCAAGACCCTCACTGTATCGCTGATGATCCCGTACAAGGACAAAGCCGACCTGCGCGCCCTGATGAGCCTGGCCGAGGGCACCGCCGGCGGCGGGCAGCTCAAGACCTACCGTGTGGTGAACGACACCGCCGCCGCGTTCGGCATCCGCCAGGTGCAGTTCGCTGAAGGCGTCAGCGCCCGCGAGGACGACAACCTGGCCCAGTGGGTGGTGCAGTTCACCCTGTCGGAGAAGCTGTCCAACCCCGAGCGGGTGGAGAGCCGGCGCAAAGCTGCCGGTACCAAGGCCCAATCCGCCCCGGGGCAATCCGTGGGCGGTGGCGACGGCGGTACCGGGGGCAGTGACGATAGCGGCGCCGAGCAAGGCCTGACCGGCTTTGAGGCGGTGCTCAAGAAAGTGGACGTGTTCATCGGGGGTGACTCGTGAGCATGAAGCTCCACAAGGTGCTGACCGTCGGCGGCGTCGTGCTGCCGCTGATCCAGGACGAGGTTCGTCTGCAGCTCAAGCACCCGGGGCGGGCCTCGTTCACCGTCCAGGCCGGCGCGCCGGTCAAAGGCCTGGTGACGCTCGATATCGGCTACAACGACCGCCCGCTGCAGCGCCACTTTATCGGCTACGTGCAGCGCAGCACGGCTGTGAACGGCCAGCAGCAGATCCTGTTCTGCCGCGAGCTGGCCACCGTGCTCGAGCAGCCGCTGCCGCTCAACCTGCGCCACGTCAGCCTGCAGGCCGTGCTCGAGGAGATCAGCCAGAAGACCGGCCTGCGTTTTCGGGTGCCGGCGCAGCCCTACGCCCAGGTGAAAGCCCCGTACTTCTACAGCCTGGGCGGCGGCTACCAGGCTATGGACAACCTGGCCAAGGTGTTCAACGTGCCCGACTTCATCTGGCAGCAGCAGGGCGACGGTGACGTGTTCGTCGGCAGCTGGGCCGATAGCTTCTTCGGCGCTCGATCGCCGCTGCAGCTGCCCGTCGAGCTGTTCGACGGCTACCAGGGCAACCAAAGCGCCACGATTTCGGCCCTTCCCGGGGTTAGACCAGGTGCAACGATCAACCAGGGCGAGCGGATCACAAGCGTGACGCTGGCCGGCAACCAGATGAGCATTCGATGGACGACGCAATCAAACGCAGCGTAGAGCGCGTATTCCCTGAGCTGACCGGTGGCTACCACCTGCCGCGCTTTGGCCGTGTGGTGGCGATACCCGACGCGCCGGCGGCGCCTGGGCTGTGCGACGACTTCCGCCCGCGCTTTGGCGTCGATGTCGAGATACTGCTGCCAGACGGAGAGCCTGACCCCGAGCTGCCAGTGCTGACCGGCGTGCCGCTGCCGGCGCCGATGGGCGGGCAAGAGGCGGGCATGTTCGGGTTTCCCGAAGAAGGCACCACCGTGGTGGTGGGGTTCGCGTATGGCCTGCCGCACAAGCCCTTTATCCAGCAGATCCTGGCGCACGGGCTGAGCCTGCCCCGGGTGCCGAAAGGTGACCAGGTGTGGCAGCACAGTGAGGCCTGCCAGCAGCGCGTGGATGCCGACGGCAACTGGCTGCGCCAGACCGATGGCAAGATCCAGGACAAGGCGATCGAGCGCGAAGTGGAGGCCCTGGACAACCGCGAGCAGTACCAGAGCCACGCCTGCAGTGTGGACGATCACTCCACCGAGTCGGTGGGCGGTACCAAGACGCTCGAGGCCTTGGGCGCGCTCAAGCTGCTGTCAGGCGGCGCCGCGAGTCTGGCGGCCATCGATGACCTGAACCAGGCAACGGGCCGCGACTTGAACCTGGTGGTTGGGCAGAAGCTGAACGCGACGATCGGCGGCGACCTGCAGGAGCGGATCGAGGGCTTGCGAGCGAGCGTAGTGGGGAAGAGTCAGCGCCTGCAGGCTCCGAAGACGTGGCTGGGGTCGGAAGGGGTGAACGTTCTCCAGGTGCTCTGTGATCTGCTCGACCTGGTGCAGGAGATGAACGCCCAGTTGGCGGGGCATGCTCATGGGCCAACACCGGTTCCGAGCAATGCGGCGGCTTTCACGCAGGTCGGTACCTCGGTCCTGGCGCTCTCGACTACTCTAAAATCAGTTACCGCTCAGTGATATTGGTATCCAATCTCAGTATTTGGTTGCCGAATCTAGCGTTTGTCTGGAGTGATGTTAACGCACCGATTTGCTCATCTGTTAGTTGAGCCCACTCGTAAACTTCTTCATCCTGATGGTCGATGAGCTCACCGCAGTCGAAGTTTTTGCAGTGACCTATAACATTGAGGGTGATATTTGCAAGATTTATCACTATGGTTGCATATTCACAAATTGATACGAGATCTCCCTCGTTAAGCTCTGGAAGTCGTCGATTTAATCTCTTTAAGCTCATGATTAGCAGCTGAATAGTTTGTCGCTGAGATCTCGTGAATTTGTGAGCGATTTCGATGAAGTATTCATCAAGGCAGAGGCCGCTTACATTGTCTGGTGTCTGATGGACTCTAACGCATTTGTTTGAGGCGATAGTGATGCATGCGTTACATAGCTCTGACAATACGATTGTTGCGCGTTGTCTGATGTTCTCTATATCTTCACGGCAACACGTTACCTTGTTAGTCGTAGAGCTGTTATCTTTTCGGGCAGAGCTGAGGTAGTTCAGTGCAAAGCCTAAGATCGCACCCACGAATGCTGAGCCGACAGGTATAAGCTTGTCGAAAGAAAATTCCGAGTGATTGGCTTGGATGTAGTGTAGGCACTGAGCGAAACTTTCGGCATCCATACGTGGTCAGTTTCCTTTGAGATAGAATCAATTGGGTTTGCTGAGCGCCATCGATTAATCATAAAAAACCCGTCCAAGCATGAGCAAGGACGGGCTCCCCAGGCGAACGATTTAGTTAGAGT
The DNA here is from genome assembly GCF_014268825.1 of Pseudomonas sp. SWRI51. Classification (NCBI taxonomy): domain Bacteria; kingdom Pseudomonadati; phylum Pseudomonadota; class Gammaproteobacteria; order Pseudomonadales; family Pseudomonadaceae; genus Pseudomonas; species Pseudomonas sp. SWRI51. The sequence continues at coordinate 112,344 of NZ_JABWRG010000003.1, forward strand.
TCGTCCCAGTTGTCGCGGATGAATTCATACAGGCGAAAGCACCGGTAAAGGTTCATCAAACCACTCAGAGTACGAAAAAACTTCTTCATACCTATAGGCCTCTGAATGGCCTGCCTCCAGCGATTTTTCCGGAACACATTCGCCTTCGGGTCTGCTCGTTGAAGCGCCCTGTGAGGAGGCCGGTTGATGGCCCCTCAATTTGAATCCGGCGCGGGTTACTAGGCCGCGTTGAGGGGGAATGGGTTACCCCCCCAATAGATATCATCCGGTCCCCACGGGGCTCGAGCGCGGCCATGTTACCGTATCCGCAACCTAGTAGCCCATCTCTTTGCACTTGGTATGCTCCGGTTTGCAGGCAGCATCTATCGGGCGTAAACTCAACAGACGTTGAAGCGCCCTGTGAGGCTAGCGAGCCAGCTACTAACTGAGCTTGCGGAGAAAACCGCCCTGATGAGGCGGTTTTTTTTTGCCCGCGATTCAACCTGCCGTTTGCTGTACGCCCTGGAATGGGCAAGCGGTCGGGCCTCTGACGCTTTGTCTATTCGAATCGACACCACCAGGACTGGGCATAAGCGCAGCCTTCGAGCACCTCGAACCCGCTGAGCACGAAGCCTAACGTGGACATGCCCGAGAGCCTTGCGTCGTACAGCGAGGGTAGCGCCTTCTCGTGCATCGGTAGGCGAGGATGGACCTCGGCAAGATTCGTGGCCCGGCCCAAGCGTTCATCCTGTACGCAGATCACTCGAACGTCAGCTTTCACGGCCCTGTATCTCTGGCGCTCCTGCAATGACAGATCGACGCCGCGGCTTCGCATCGGCGTAACAAGCATCCACATCGTATGAGCCCTCGGCTACCAACTATCAGCTTCTGCCGACTGGTGCGCATACATCAGCGCTTCATCAGCCAGCTCAAGCATTTCGGTCAAGGTATCGGGATCGACCGCATGGGCATCACGCAGCGCATAGGCGTGGTGCAGCAGCTCCCGGTGATGCTTGGTCGGCGCTCGTAGAAGTGCGTCAACGTCCTGCAGGAGGTGATACCACTGAGGGACTGAAATTAGCGCAGGTTGTTGGACGATCATGATGCACCTGAAGATAGCTGTATGCATATACAGTATTTCGAAAGCCCTCCGTTGTACAGAGGCGGGCGACCAGGTGTCAATCCTACGGTTTGGAAAATTGAGCTCGCGAAAAAAAATCGAGATAGAAAATCACTTATCCCCCTCCCGCCGACGCGCTTTTTGTGTGGAAAAAATGCAATGTCCGGGCTGAGTGAAGTGCTTGGCTAGACAAGGCCCGCCGGGGGGATCAGCAGCCGTGGTCACATTGCACGGTGTGTAGTGATTTGCAAAGGAATGACATCACTTTGCATGGCATGCCTGACGCTCTGATCGTCTGCGACGATATTCCGACTCCCGGTCTGCTTGGCCGAAAACTGGAAAAACTCGAGAGAGAGGCGATTTTCATGAAGCAGCAGAGTGCTTTTAAGCGGATCTGAGCATGAGGGTGGGTTTTGCTCCGTTCTGCTGTAGCCCAAGCGTGACAAGCCGTTCGTAGCTTTATCGGGCTCTGCCGCATTGCACGGCCTTGCACTTCTAGGGAGGGGCTCATTTGGTGTGCCGCCTTCAGTGTAGCCGGCTCACTGAGGCGATCCATTAGGCGGAATGGTTACGGCAATGTCACATAGGAAACACGAGGAAAAAAAATGGCTAGCATGTTGAGCGCTAGCCATTGTGTTGAGCTGGGCATGGCCTCGTCTCGTTAGTCCGAATCGTCTGCCTCCAAAAGGGCGGCGATTACATTTTCGATAGGGTTATACATCGGGGTTGTCCCATAGCCCCCGTCTTCTTCAAGTTCGTCAAAGCCAAACACTTCAGAATAGAAGGACGCCTTCCCAGGAGCAGCATCGAGATACACTGCTTTAAGTGGGATGGTGGTGTGCACGGTAACCGCCTTCGTGAAAGCTTCCAACATCAAGTCAGTACCCAGTCCACGCCCCTGGTGGCTTTCGTCAACACCAATCATAAAGACCTTCGCAACTGCCAGTTGCTTTGGTTGATTACCTTTGGTGGTGTTGACCCGTGATTTGTCAACAAGCGAGAAACCCATGGTCATGAAGCCGACCAACTCCATGTGCTCATTGCAAATCGCTGATGCGTGGAGGTTTTCAGATTTGACGGCACGTTTCAAATTCCCGGACGTCACATAATCATCCAACGTTTTGTCGCCACACTGGAATGACTTAGGGATTACAATTTTATCCAAGGCGTCATTTAGGTTTACCAGCGTGTACACTAGCTCGGGCTCTTTCATTTCTACTCCTTAATAGTTTTACAAGGTTTTTGTGGGCTTTCGGGTTTTCTGCGGCTTGCTGGCTTAGTTCGTGAGCTCGTGCAAACGCTTTTTCCGAAATTTCGATTATTCTATGAGACTGAATCACCGCTTCAGCTTTCTCAAAAGCTGATGCAACGATAAATGAGGTCATATCTAGTCCGGATATGGTTGCTGCTTTTCGAATCACCTCCTTAGCGAATTCAGTGGTTTTTAAATCAAGCCTTGCAGTTTTGGCACCCTGGAGTGTTTCTACTACTGAAGACATATTGTTACCCTCGTTGCGTACGTATATTGAGTGATGCGCTTCCTTCTTTTGGTTTACATCCAGCTTTGTATAAGCTGTGTGCCCTGTTGAGTAAATTTCATTCGACTCCATTCCTTTGACGGTTGCATCGTTGGTTAATTGGTTAATTGGTTAATTGGTTAATTGGTCAGGTTCAGTCGGTTAGTACGTTGGAATTCGGTACGTACGTTGACCGTACGCCAGAATAATAGCCACAGAGGCGCGCCATGTCAACGATGTACGGCTAACGTACGGTTCGTGCGAGGCTGGAGGGATGGACGGGGAGCGGCAGCTTGCTCATTGGGGGAGGCGTCGCGCTCGGATCGCGCTAGGGGAATAGACGTCTGAAAGCGGGGTTGATGACTAGTATATTTTGACAATCGTTAGGTCACCCAAGCGAAACAAAGCCGACCTTAGGAATGGCGTTGGTGGTGGACATGACTAACCTCGGTATTGAATACAGGCCGCCCGGCCGGTAACGGGGGCGATCCTGGCGGGCGCTTTGCGCGCCTCTGATCAAAAAGTGCGCAATTCTAGCGAGCACGAGGTCGCTTGACCAGCAGAAATACGACGAACGTTGTTTCCCCATCCATGGCGTTGCCCGGCGCCAGTAGGCAACGGCTGGAAACATAACCTTGCGTTTCCAAGCCTTGCTAAGCAGGGCGTTGCTGCGCACTCTCCGTCGCGTAATAAAATGCTTGTTAATGCTTATAAAACACTTATTATTTGCGGTGTGACGGCGGGCGGATGAATACGATCGACTGGTCCAGAAAGGCAGTAAAACAGCTACGCAAGATCACAAGTGGTGATCAGGTCAGAATCTACGACGCGGTCCAGGTGCTGGCGCAGATGCCGGATGTGCACAATGTCCGTGCGCTGTTAAACCATCCGCAGGGCTACCGGCTGAGGGTCGGAAATTACCGCGTTCTGTTTGACTGGGATGGAGGGGTGAAAATTGTCCACATCGAAGAGATCCGAAAACGCGATGAACACACCTACTAACGTGCAGATCATCAATGACGCCGATGGTCGCCCGGCTTTTGTCGTGTTGCCTTATGCCGATTACATCGCCAGTCGCCCCCAGCAGGATCTGGTGCCCAATGACGTTGTCGGCTACATGGTCAGAGAAGGCGCAACCGCTATCGCTGCGTGGCGCCGGCATCTTGATCTGACCCAGGCAGAGGTCGCCCTGCGCCTTGGTATTTCGCAACCTGCCTATGCTCAGCAGGAGGCCGCAGAACGTCCGCGCAAGGCTACGCGGCAGAAGATCGCCGCAGCGCTCGGTATTCCGCTGCAACTGCTCGATCTCTGAGCCATTTCTGAACGTCCGAAGAGCGCTTGACCAGCAGAAATACGACGAACGCTGCGCTATGCTTCGCGCCGTTGCGTCGGGGCCTTTTGCAGGCGCTGCGCCAATTCGAATTCTATGGCTCTATAAGGCCTTCTGCGGGAGTGGTCGATGGTTCAGGCAAGCAGTCACGCCGAGGGCGGGCAGGGGGCGACGCGGTCGTTGAGCCTGTTGGTGGCAGCTGTTGGGGTGGTGTATGGCGATATCGGTACCAGCCCGTTGTACACCCTCAAAGAGGTCTTCACCGGCGGCTACGGCGTGCCGGTCAACCACGATGGCGTGCTGGGGATCCTGTCGCTGATCCTCTGGTCGCTGCTGTGGGTGGTTTCGTTCAAGTACGTGATGTTCATCCTGCGCGCCGACAACCAGGGCGAAGGCGGCACCATGGCGCTGACGGCGCTGGCGAGGCGCGCTACTGCCGGCCACCCGAAGCTGCGCACGCTGATGGTGATTTGCGGGCTGATTGGCGCCTCGCTGTTCTACGGCGACAGCATGATCACCCCGGCGGTGTCGGTGCTGTCGGCGGTGGAGGGCATGGGGCTGGCGTTCGATGGGATCGACCATTGGGTGGTGCCGATTGCGCTGGTGGTGCTGGTGGCACTGTTTCTGGTGCAAAAGCACGGCACCGAAAAAATCGGCAAGCTGTTCGGCCCGGTCATGGTGGCGTGGTTCCTGGTGCTGGCGGCCCTTGGCGTGCACGGCATTGCCCAGAGCCCTGAGGTGCTCAAGGCGTTCAACCCTGGCTGGGCGCTGAACTTCTTCATCGTCCACCCTGGCATGGGCGTGGCCATTCTCGGCGCGGTGGTGCTGGCGTTGACTGGCGCCGAGGCGCTGTATGCCGACATGGGGCACTTTGGCCGCAAGCCGATTGCCCGCGCCTGGTTTGCCCTGGTGCTGCCGGCGTTGGTGCTGAACTACTTTGGCCAAGGCGCGATGCTGCTGCAAAACCCTGAAGCTGCGCGCAACCCGTTCTACCTGCTGGCGCCGAGCTGGGCGCTGTTGCCGCTGGTGGGGCTGGCGACCATGGCCACGGTGATCGCGTCGCAGGCGGTGATTTCCGGGGCCTTCTCCCTGACCCGCCAGGCTATCCAGCTGGGCTATATCCCGCGCATGCACATCCAGCACACTTCAAGCGACGAGCAGGGGCAGATCTACATCGGTGCAGTGAACTGGACGCTGATGGTCGGCGTGGTGTTGCTGGTGATCGGTTTCGAATCGTCCGGTGCGCTGGCGGCGGCCTATGGCGTAGCGGTTACTGGCACCATGCTGATGACCACCATCCTGGTGGCGGCGGTGATGCTGTTGCTGTGGAAGTGGCCGCCGCTGCTGGCGGTGCCGATCCTGATTGGCTTTCTGTTGGTCGACGGGCTGTTCTTTGCAGCCAACGTACCGAAGATCGTCCAGGGCGGCGCGTTCCCGGTGTTGGCCGGTGGGGTGCTGTACTTGCTGATGAGTACCTGGAAGCGCGGCAAGCAGATTCTGGTCGACCGTATCGATGAGGGCGCGCTGCCGTTGCCGGTGTTCATTGGCAGTATTCGTGTGCAGCCGCCGCACCGCGTCGAAGGCACGGCGGTGTTTCTGACTGCCCGTGCCGATGCGGTGCCCCATGCGCTGTTGCACAACATGCTGCACAACCAGGTGCTGCACAACCAGGTGGTGCTGCTGACAGTGGTCAGTGAGGATCGCCCGCGGGTGCCGGAGCATGAGCGCTTTGAGGTCGAGGCTTATGGCGACGGGTTCTTCCGGGTACTGTTGCACTTTGGCTTCATGGACGAGCCCGATGTGCCTGCCGCGCTCAAGCTCTGCCATCTGGAGGAGCTCGACTTCAGCCCCATGCGCACGACCTATTTCCTCAGCCGCGAGACAGTGATTGCATCGCGACTGGAGGGCATGTCGCGCTGGCGCGGCAACCTGTTTGCATTCTTGCTGAAGAACGCCAATGGCAACCTGCGCTTCTTCAACCTGCCGCTGAACCGGGTGATCGAGCTGGGTACGCAGGTGGAGATCTGAGGTAACCGGGGCCGAACAGCGGCCCCGGCTACATCACTTTTCGGCGACGTTGGACTTGCCTTGGCGGGTCTCGATTTCGTCGATCAGACGCTTGGCCAGGGCCGGGTAGTTCTCGTCGAAGTGGTGGCCGCCAGGCAGCTTCAGGCGCTCGCCTACCGCCGTCTTGTCGGTGCAGCCGCTTTCGTCGGTTTCTTCAACCCCATAGATGCACACCACCTTCGAGGCTGGCAGCTTGGCCATCTCCGGCCCGGTAGGGGCCTCCTGGCCTTCCTTGCCCAGCCAGCCCTCGACTTCGATCTCGAAGCTGCCACTGCGCGCAAAGGCCAGTAGCACTACTGCATCGACGCGTTTCTGGTCTTCTTCCGGCAGGCGGTTGTAGATGGCCGGCAGTACATCGGCGCCGAACGAGTAGCCGGTCAGCACGAAGCGTTTGGTACCCCATTTCTGCCGGTAGTGCTGCATCAGTTCGGACAGGTCGGCGGCGCTCTGCTCGGGGGTCTTGTGCTGCCAGTAGTAACGCAGGGTGTCGATGCCCACTACCGGGTAGCCGAGCTTGGCCATCTCGCCCGCCACGTCGCGGTCCAGGTCGCGCCAGCCGCCGTCACCGGAGAGGAACAGGGTGACCGTATCGGTAGTTTGCCCAGCCGGTACTTCAACCACCGGGATGGCCAGGGCGTTGCCGTCGTGGCCGACCAGGGCGTGGGTCAGTTGCGCCTTGAGCACCTGCGGCAGGTGGATATCGTAGTCGGCGATGCTGGTTTCGGCGTTGGCCTGATCGCGCACAAAGGCTGCGCTGGCGTCATCCGGGTTGTCGTTCCAGGCTACGTTCCAGTGGCCATGGGCTGCAGCCTTGGGCAGCGGGGCCTGGCAGCCGGGCTGCTCCAAGGTGAAGTCCACCGAAATGGCACGGGCCTGGTCATTGCCTTGCGTGGCCAGCCAGCGCCAGGCCTGGGCCGCGCCTGGGCCGATACCGGCGACGATAGAGGGCTTGTCGGCCAGTTGGGTCAGTGCCTGGTCCATGGCGGCTGCCTGCTTGGTACAGTCGGCATCCGGCAGGATCACCTGCACCAGTTGGGCTTCGCCGGCCTGGCTGAGGTCGAGCAACTGCTTGTCGCTCAGGGCCTGCTCGCGGGGCACGCCGATAGCCACCAGGGTTTTCGGGTGCACGCCTGGGGTGGCGCGGGTCAGGCTGCTGCCCTCGCTCAGGGTCAGGTGCTCAAGGCTCGGCTCAGGCGCCGGGCGGGTCCATAGCCAGAAGGCCACGGCGCCTGCCAGTACGGCCAGCAGCAGGGGAATCAGTACGTACAGCCAATAGCGTCGGATCATCAGCGTTTCACCAATCCAGTCAGGCCGCCTGCAATCAGGGCGGCGGTATCAGCCAGTGCCACCAGCGGGTCGAGCCCCGCCGGCACTGCCATGTAGCGAGGTTCCCAGTCCGGCTGGAACTTGTCCTTGAAGCGCCGCAGGCCCTGGAAGTTGTAAAGCTGTTCGCCGCGCTGGAACACCATCGAGCCCAGGCGCTGGGTCAGTGGCGCGCCCCGGCGCGGCTGCAAGCCGGAAAGCGGCACCATGCCCAGGCTGAAGCGGCCGTAGTCATGGCTTTTGTAATGCAGGATCAGGCCCACCATCATGAATTCCATGGTCAGCTTCGGGGCGTCCGGGTGGGCGCGCATCAGGTCCAGGCTGGCCAGCTCGTTGCTGTGGGTTTCCAGCAGGTTGGCGAACGCCACCGGGCGGCCCTGGAAGCGGATCAGCGCAATGCGAAAATGCTGCAGGTACTCTGGGCTGAAACGGCCGAGGGAGAAGCCTTTTTCACGCACGTTCTTGCCGCTCAGCCAGGCGTCGGAGATTTCCTTGAGCTCGGCCAGCGGGGCATGGCCGGGTTCGTGGATTTCCAGGCTCAGGCCATCGCGGCCGCCGCGGTTCCAGGTGTAGCGCAGGTCTTTCATCTCCTTGCCCTTGGCTTCGATATCGAAGCGGCGCAAGTCGACGCGTGCTTCTTCACCGAGCTTGATCGCGGTCAGGCCGATGTCCATGTAGAACGGCAGGTTCTCTGCGCGCACCTGGTAGAACACCGGGCGGGCGTGGTGCAGGTCGCACAGGTCGCGGAACTGCCAGATCATCTCGGCGCGTTCCTGGGCCGGGCCGATCGGGTCGTACAGTGCCACCAGGCTACGGCCACGCCGGGCGTACATCAGGTAGGCAGTGTCGTTGGGGTGGAACAGCAGCGCCTTGTCGCCGGTCAGGGCCAGGCCGCCGTCGGGCTGGTCCGAGGCCTGCAGAATACGGCTGGCGCGTTGCAACTCGTCGTCGGTAGGCAGGTGGATCACCGGCCGAGCGGTGCGCAGCAGCCAGGTCAAGGCGACGATCACCAGCAGCACCGCGCTGCCCAGGGTGGCGCGCAGGCCACGCGGGGCGTCGGCGTCGAGGGTGAACTGCCACCATAGGCGGTGGGTGTAGGGCACATCCTGGTAGGCGAACAGCAGCAACCATACCGAGGCGCCGATGACGCAGGCGCTGGCCACCAGGTAGACCGGTGAAAACGGCAGCTCCAGCAGGCGGCTGGGGCGGTAGAACGAACGGCGGAACAGCGCCAGCAAGGCGGCGGTGAAGCACATCATGCTGGCTTCTTCCCAGTCGAAGCCCTTCAGTAGCGACAGTACGGCGCCCACCAGTAGCAATATGGTGGTCAGTAACCACGCTGCCGACAGGCGTCGGCGCAGGCCCTGGGCCAGCAGCAGGCAGAGCACGCCGATCAGGCTGGCGCCGAAGTGCGAGGCGTCGATCAACCGATGTGGGATAAGAAAACCCATGTGTTCCAGGCGGCTGTCGATTTCCGGGGTAGCACCGGAAAACAGCAGCACCACGCCCGACAGAAACACCAGAATTGCCAGGATCGGCGCCGCAAGGCCGGAGGCTGCACGCATGGCTTGCTGGGCGAACAGCAGGCGGCGAGCTTCGTTGGCCAGCAGCAGTACGCAAGCCACCAACAGTGGCAGCACCACGTAGATCAGCCGATACAGCAGCAGGGCGGCAGCCAGCGGTGCGGCGCCAAGCTGGTTGGCGAAAGCGGCCAGCAGGATCGCCTCGAACACCCCGACGCCGCCCGGTACATGGCTTAGCACCCCAGCGGCCAGCGCCAGCAGGTAGACCAGTACGAACGCGCCGAAAGGCGGCGCCTCGGGCAGCAGCAGATAGAGCACAGTGGCAGCGGCGGCGACATCCAGCGCGGTAATCAGCAGCTGCAGCGCCGCCAGGCGACCGTTGGGCAGGCGCAGGGTGCGGCGACCGAGCTTTACCAGCAGGCTGTCCTTGAGCGGTTGCTCGGCCAGGCGGCGGCGATACAGGCCAATCACCAGCGCGGCCGTCAGCAGCAGTACCGCAACTGCGATGGCGCCCAGCAGCGTTGCCGGCAGGCGCAGCGCGGTGGCCGCAGCGGGCAGGTTGCTCAGGGTTGCCAGCGCCGCCAGGGGCGGCAGTGCGCAGCCCAGCGACAGGCTGGCGAACACCGTCATGCGCGCCACCTCGGCGGCCCCGAGGCCTTCACGGGCGTACAGGCGATAGCGCACAGAGCCCCCCGACAACATCGACAAACCAATGGCATTGCCAATGGCGAACGCACTGAAGCCGCCCAGCACCAGCGTGCGCGGCGGCAGCTTCACGTCCGCGTAGCGGGTCGCCGACCACTCATAGCCCAGCAGAATCACAAACCCGGCGACGGTCGCCAGCAGCGCGCCGGCCAGAGCGTGGCGCGGCACGCTGAGCATCGCGTCGTGCAGGGCATAGATATCCAGCTCGCTGAGCAGGTGTCGGCAAGCGACCAGGCCCATGCCGAACAAGAGCAGGGTCACGGCCAGGCCCAAGGGCTGGCGGTACTTGCTCAGCCGCTCAAGCCACGGCAGATGCTGCGCGGCCGCAGGCAGTGCTGCAGTCAGCGGAGTGTGGGTATCAGGGGTAGGGGCATTCATGGTTGACCCCGGGCGATCAGCGCGAGGTGGGGGCGAGGTGCGGCCAAGTTAAAATCCCTTTGGAAAAACGTGTCCAGATATTACTCCGGCCCGAGTGGTTAATCTGTTTCAGGATAGTTAAAGATAGTTCATCAGCTCCCCTGAATGCGGGAAACAGCGTGGATCGGGAGGGGATTTCAGAAAGGCAGAAAGCAACAAGCCCCGCCATCTTTCGAGGGCAGGGCTTGTTCTGACGATATGGTTGCGGGAGCCGGATTTGAACCGACGACCTTCGGGTTATGAGCCCGACGAGCTACCAGGCTGCTCCATCCCGCGTCAGTGGGGCGCATTCTACGGCTTTCTGAATTGGCGTCAAGCGTTAATGCTTGATTTGCCAAGTTTTTTTCCGGAAGGCATTTTGCGGGCAACAAAAAAGGCCACTGTGTGAACAGTGGCCTTTTTCTTGTATCTGGTTGCGGGAGCCGGATTTGAACCGACGACCTTCGGGTTATGAGCCCGACGAGCTACCAGGCTGCTCCATCCCGCGTCAAGGGTGCGTATTCTACGTATTGGCAGCCTGGTGTCAACAAAAAAATGCTGCGTGCGGTAAAAAACGCTGGGACGAGGTTATTCTTCGCCCATTTGCGACTGCAGGTAGTTCTCGATGCCGATCTTGTCGATCAGGCCCAGCTGGGTTTCCAGCCAGTCGATGTGCTCTTCCTCGGACTCGAGGATGTCTTCGAGCATTTCACGGGAGCCGAAGTCGCCAACGGTTTCGCAGTGGGCGATGGCAGCCTTGAGGTCGGCGTGGCCGGTTTTCTCGATTTTCAGGTCGCACTCGAGCATTTCGCGGGTGTGCTCGCCGATCAGCAGCTTGCCCAGGTCTTGCACGTTGGGCAGGCCTTCGAGGAAGAGAATACGCTTGATCAGTTTGTCAGCGTGCTTCATCTCGTCGATGGATTCTTTGTACTCGTGCTTGCCCAGCTTGTTCAGGCCCCAATCTTCATACATGCGGGCATGCAGGAAGTACTGGTTGATTGCGACCAGCTCGTTTCCGAGGATCTTGTTGAGATGCTGGATGACGCTTACGTCGCCTTTCATGGGGTCTGCCCTGTAGAAGTTGAGCCAATGAAAACAAGTTTGAGCCCGGGCACTATCTATGTCAAACCTAAGTTATTGAATAATAAGTGAAATTTAATCGGAATAAGAATGTTTTTGAACCGCGTTACAACGCTAACTTATTGAATTACAGGCATAAAAAAACCGGGCAAGGGCCCGGTTCTTCGAAATAAGGGTTTTACGCCGCGGTGAATTCAACGGGGTAGGGCAGAGCAGCCTGTTGGCTCAGTTGCAGCTCGGTGAGGGTTTCGCGCACCACTTGCTTGGCAAGGCAGGCACACTTGCCGCACTGGCTGGCCACGTTGGTGGCGGCTCGGACGTCCTTGTAGCTGCAGCATCCTTCGTAGATCGCATCGCGGATCTGTCCGTCGGTGACACCGACACATAGACACACATACATAAAGGCTGACCATCGCGGGTGGGTTCGATGGGTTGGAGAGTAATGGTAATGAGAATGCTTGTCAAAGCACTTTCTGAAAGGGGCGCGCCAGAGCGACCGGTGGTACATATTCGGCCTGTCACGCTAACCCGTGTATGATGGTCAGCCTTTATCGGGCCCGGTTGGCCGTGTGCTGCCCGGGCAAGTTTTCTAGCCTCATCCAGGAGAAATCGAATGAGCGTACTCGTTGGTAAGAAAGCCCCTGACTTCACCGTCCCTGCTGTGCTGGGCAACGGCGAAATCGTTGACAGCTTCAACCTGGCCTCGGCCATCAAAGGCAAGTACGGCCTGGTGTTCTTCTACCCGCTGGACTTCACCTTCGTATGCCCGTCCGAGCTGATCGCCCTGGACCACCGCATCCCGGACTTCCAGGCCCGCAACGTTGAAGTGATCGGCGTTTCGATCGACTCGCACTTCACCCACAACGCCTGGCGTAACACCCCGGTCAACAATGGCGGCATCGGCCAGGTCAAGTACACCCTGGCTGCCGACATGACCCACGAAATCTGCAAAGCCTACGACGTCGAGTCCGAAGGCGGCGTTGCCTTCCGTGGCGCGTTCCTGATCGACACCAACGGTGTCGTGCGTTCGCAGATCGTCAACGACCTGCCACTGGGCCGTAACATGGACGAGCTGCTGCGTCTGGTCGATGCCCTGCAGTTCCACGAAGAGCACGGCGAAGTCTGCCCTGCCAACTGGAAAAAGGGCGACAAGGGCATGAACGCTTCGCCAGAAGGCGTTGCTGCATACCTGAGCGAGAACGCCGGCAAGCTGTAATAATTGCCAGGCGCAAAAAAAAACCGGCCTTCGTGGCCGGTTTTTTTATATCCAGCTTGCAGCTCAGTCGTTGAAGTCGCGCCAGCCGCCCATCTCTTTCCAGCGGTTGACGATGCCGCAGAACAGTTCAGCGGTTTTCTCGGTGTCGTAACGCGCCGAATGCGCCTCACGGCCGTCGAAGTCGATGTCTGCGCTCTGGCACGCCCGCGCCAGGACCGTCTGGCCATAGGCAAGGCCGGCCAGGGTCGCGGTGTCGAAGCTTGAGAAGGGGTGGAACGGGTTGCGCTTGATATCGTTGCGGTTTACCGCCGCATTCAAAAAGCCCAGGTCAAAGCTGCTGTTGTGCCCGACCAGGATCGCCCGTTTGCAGCCATTGGCCTTGAGCGCCTTGCGCACCCCCCGGAAGATATCGGTAAGCGCCGCTTCTTCACTGACCGCCATGCGCAGCGGGTGGTCCAGCTTGATACCGGTGAATTCCAGTGCCGCCTGCTCGATGTTGGCCCCTTCGAACGGTTCGACCCGGAAGAAGTAGGTGTGCTCGGGGAACAGGAAGCCCTTCTCGTCCATGCCGATGGTGACGGCAGCGATTTCCAGCAGGGCGTCGGTGGCGCTGTTGAAGCCGCCGGTCTCGACATCCACCACTACCGGCAGGTAACCGCGAAAGCGTTCGGCCATCGGGTGGCGCGAGCCGCTAGTGGCTTGGCCTTCCTGTTCGTCTTCGTACAGGTCTTCGCTCACGCGTTTTCCTCCAGCAGGCGCCAGCGCAGTGTTTCACCAGCGCGCAACGGGATGATGGTGTTGTCGCCGAACGGCAGGCTGGCGGGCGCAGTCCATTCTTCGCGCACCAGGGTGATAGTGTCGGTGTTGCGCGGCAGGCCATAGAAGTCCGGGCCGTGCTTGCTGGCGAAGCCTTCGAGCTTGTCCAGCGCATTGCGCTGCTCGAACGCCTCGGCATACAGCTCGATGGCCGCAAAGGCGGTGTAGCAGCCGGCACAACCGCAGGCGTTTTCCTTGGCGTGCTGGGCGTGGGGCGCCGAGTCGGTGCCGAGGAAAAACTTCGGGCTGCCACTGGTTGCCGCGTCCAGCAGCGCCACCTGGTGGGTGTTGCGCTTGAGAATCGGCAGGCAATAGAAGTGCGGGCGGATGCCGCCCACCAGCATGTGATTACGGTTGTACAGCAGGTGCTGCGGGGTGATGGTCGCGCCGACGTTGGCCGGTGCATCCATGACGAACTGCGCGGCGTCGCTGGTGGTGATGTGTTCGAACACCACTTTGAGCGTCGGGAAGCGCTCGACCAGACGGCGCATGTGCTCGTCGATGAAACGCTTCTCGCGGTCGAACACGTCGACGTCGCTGCGTGTTACCTCACCGTGCACCAGAAGCGGCAGGCCGGTTTCGGCCAGGGCTTCGATGGCCGGGGTAATGTTGTCGATGCTGGTCACGCCCGAATCGGAGTTGGTGGTGGCGCCGGCCGGGTACATCTTGGCGGCGTACACGAAGCCGCTGGCCTTGGCCGCGCGGACATCCTCGGCGCTGGTGCGGTCGGTGAGGTACAGCACCATCAACGGCTCGAAGCGGCTGGCAGCCGGGCGGGCGGCAAGAATACGCTCGCGGTAGGCGCCTGCCTCGACGGCGTTGCGCACCGGCGGGACCAGATTGGGCATGATGATGGCGCGAGCAAAGGTGCGCGCCACGTCACCAACGGTATGTTTCAGCACAGCACCATCGCGCAGATGGATGTGCCAGTCGTCGGGACGCAGAAGGGTCAGGCGATCGGACATTGGGGTTTCCAGGCGGGTCGAACTCAGGCGCCAATCCTACCGGAAAACCCCGGCGCGAGCACGGCTATCAAGTTTTCCGCGAGCTGTCCGATAGCCTTGGGGTAAGCCGTCAGAATCTGTGGAGCCGCCCGTGCGCCAGCGTTATCTAGCCCTGTTCACCCTTGTTGCCAGCCTTCCGGCCGGGGCAATGACCTTCCAGACCCGCATGGAGAGCGTTGCCTGGAAAGTCGATGGTGATCAGTTCGAATGTCGCCTGATCCAGCCTATCGAAGGCTTCGGCAGTGGCGAGTTCGTGCGCCGCGCCGGTGAGCAGCCGACGTTCCAGTTGCGCTCGGACACCAATGTGCTGGGCGCAGGCTCCGCGACCTTGCTGGCCGCTGCGGCCCCGTGGCAGCCCGGTCGTGGCGACGTCAACCTGGGGTCGGTGCGCATGGCACGCACGGGTGTGCTGTTTACCTCAAGCCAAGGCCAGGCCAGCCGACTGATCAACGGCCTGCTCGATGGCCGCAGCACGGTCGTGCGCAACTACGCCGGTGAAGGCGGGCGGGTGATGGAAGTGCGAGTGCTGCCAATCAGCTTCGCCAAGGCTTTCAGCGACTATCAAGTGTGTGCGGCCAAGCTGCTGCCGATGAACTACGACCAGATCCGCCAAACTCAGATTGCTTTCCCAGGCACTGGCCTTGAGCTGGACAGCTCGGCGCGGGCGCGGCTGGATGTGCTGCTGGACTATCTGAAGGCCGACCCGTCGGTCAACCACATCGAGCTCGACGGCCACTCCGACAGCAGCGGCAACCGCCTCACCAACCGCGACAACTCGCGGCGCCGGGCACTGGCCGTTGCGGACTATCTCAAGGCCCATGGCGTACCTGAGGAGCAGATCACCGTACGTTTCCACGGTGAACGCTACCCGCTGGTCAAGAACAACAGCGCCGCCAACCGCGCGCGCAATCGGCGGGTGAACATTCAGCTGGATCGCGTTACACCGGTTGAAAAACCCGTGGAAAAAACCCAGGCGCCTGTAGCTCCGGCTGCCGCCCCCGCCGCCCCCGCACCCGCTCCGGCAGCACCAGCCCCAGCGAAGAAGGCCTGAGCGCGACCGTTGGTCGCACAGACGAAAGTTCTTGTCGCTTTGCCGTCAGAAGCTGTCGCCCCACTGTAAATTTTCCGGCAAGGCCGTTAGAATCGACGGCTTTCCGTACAACCCCGTGGAGTGATGGCATGGCGGACGTAAATAAGGTCGTACTGGCGTATTCCGGCGGCCTTGATACTTCGGTGATTCTCAAGTGGCTGCAGGACACCTATAACTGTGAAGTGGTGACCTTCACCGCTGACCTGGGCCAGGGCGAAGAGGTAGAGCCTGCTCGCGCCAAGGCGCAGGCAATGGGCGTTAAAGAAATCTACATCGACGATCTGCGCGAAGAGTTCGTGCGTGATTTCGTGTTCCCGATGTTCCGCGCCAACACCGTGTATGAAGGCGAGTACCTGCTGGGTACGTCCATCGCCCGCCCGCTGATCGCCAAGCGCCTGATCGAGATCGCCAACGAAACCGGCGCCGATGCCATTTCCCATGGTGCTACCGGCAAGGGTAACGACCAGGTGCGTTTCGAGCTGGGTGCCTACGCACTCAAGCCTGGCGTCAAGGTCATCGCCCCATGGCGTGAATGGGACCTGCTGTCGCGCGAGAAGCTGATGGACTACGCCGAGAAGCACGGTATCCCGATCGAGCGCCACGGCAAGAAGAAATCGCCGTACTCGATGGATGCCAACCTGCTGCACATCTCTTATGAAGGCGGCGTCCTGGAAGACACCTGGACCGAGCACGAAGAAGACATGTGGCGTTGGAGCGTCTCCCCGGAGAATGCCCCGGACCAGGCGACCTACATCGAGCTGACCTATCGCAATGGTGACATCGTCGCCATCGACGGCGTCGAGAAGACCCCGGCCACCGTGCTGGCCGACCTCAACCGCATCGGTGGCGCCAACGGCATCGGCCGTCTGGATATCGTCGAAAACCGCTACGTCGGCATGAAGTCGCGCGGCTGCTACGAGACCCCGGGTGGCACCATCATGCTCAAGGCGCACCGCGCCATCGAGTCGATCACCCTGGACCGCGAAGTGGCTCACCTCAAAGACGAGTTGATGCCCAAGTACGCCAGCCTGATCTACACCGGTTACTGGTGGAGCCCTGAGCGCCTGATGCTGCAGCAGATGATCGACGCTTCGCAGGTCAACGTGAACGGCGTGGTTCGCCTGAAGCTGTACAAAGGCAACGTCGTGGTTGTCGGCCGCCAGTCTGACGACTCGCTGTTCGACGCCAATATCGCCACCTTCGAAGAAGATGGCGGCGCCTACAACCAGGCTGATGCTGCTGGCTTCATCAAGCTCAACGCACTGCGCATGCGCATCGCGGCCAACAAAGGCCGCTCCATGCTGTAAGCGCGTCTGCTTGCGGCAGCAAAGACCCGGCCCAGGCCGGGTTTTTTGTTTTCAGGCAGCGCCTAGGGCATGGCTTCATCGGCCATCGGCCCGACGGTTAGCTGCACCGTAATGCGATTGTCGAGGTCATGCAGGGTCCAGCTGCGCGGCGCAGAATACTTGCGCTCAAGCACGTCGTGAAAGTGTCTCTGAAGGTTTGCCCGGCTCTGTGGCCCGGACAAGGCGATGATCATCGGTGTGCTGTCTGTGGCCACAGGCGTAAACAGAGCGGTTGCAAGGGGGGGCGGCTCGCTGGCGGCTGGCGGTGCTGCCGGTGCTGCCGGTGGAGAGTCCTGCGGCGCGGGCGCTTGCTCTGCAGTGTCATCTTGGCTACGAGGGGCGAACAATGTTCCGTTGTTGAAATTGAGCGTGAGGAAGAACAGCACGGTCAGGAAGAACGGAAAACCGACCAGAAACCATGTGTAGATCCCTTGGCTCGATTCGCTTAGAAACGGTAGCGACGCCAACGCCGAGGCTTCGATGACGCCTGCAAAGACTGCGATGAGGCTCAAGGGGCTCAGTGATTGCTGCTTCATGATCAGATCCACCTGTGTTTTAGCCATCAGTAACGCTTTGCATTTCAGTTGCCTAGTGCGCTTCTTTCCCTCCCGTTCAGGGATTGCACCTGAACCGACGAGATCCCCCTCCCTCGGTCGACATTTCTGTCATCCGCGGTGCTGTTTCCACGCTTTTTTAGGCGTGGCCTGGCCTGCTAGGTTGGGTTGCCTGGTAGGCCGGGCAGATAGCGGGCACTGAATTAAAGGTTTGCGCGTAGGACGTTTCTCTAAATCGCGTAGGCCTGTTCTTTCTCTGTAGGTTCAGGGGGAATCGCTACTTATCCAGAGGTGATGCTCGGGTAAGGTTAGTGGTCGAAATCAAACAACGAATCAATGGGTAACCCATGAACAAAGTGCTGATCGTGGATGATCATCCGGTCATTCGCCTCGCGGTGCGCATGCTGATGGAACGCCATGGCTATGACGTAGTGGCAGAGACCGACAACGGCGTCGACGCATTGCAACTCACTCGCGAGCACCTGCCGGACATCGTCGTCCTGGATATCGGGATCCCCAAGCTCGATGGGCTGGAGGTAGTGGCGCGCATGGCGCTGGCCAACCCGTGCAGCAAAGTGCTGGTACTCACCTCGCAGGCGCCTGGGCATTTTTCCATGCGTTGCATGCAGGCGGGGGCTGCGGGCTATGTCTGCAAGCAGCAGGAGCTCACCGAGTTGCTCAGCGCCATCAAGGCGGTGCTGTCGGGCTACAGCTACTTCCCTAACCAGGCGCTGCAGAAAGGCCGCTCGGTGACCAGTTCGGGCACCGAGGCGGAGATGGTCGGGCGCCTTTCAGGGCGCGAAATGATGGTGTTGCAACAGTTGGCCAAGGGCAGGAGCAACAAGGAAATCGCCGACTGCATGTTTCTGAGCAACAAGACAGTGAGTACCTACAAGACGCGGTTGCTGGCCAAACTCAATGCCCGCTCGTTGGTCGATCTGATAGAGCTGGCGCAGCGTAACGGGCTGATTTGACCATGCGCAAAACGCCTCCTGAAGGAGGCTTTTCAGGTGCGGTTACAGGTCGTAGTCGAAGTCGGCCAACTGCCGCTGCAGGCGGCGCTCCTCGAGCAGGTTGTCGATGGTGCGGCGCTTGCTGAGGTTGGTCTTGGCGGGCTCGATCCGAGGCTCTACGTCTTCCTCTGTGATGGGAAAATCGTCATCGACAACCAGGTCTTCTTTATCGGTGCTCATGCGTCAGGTCACTCCCAGCCAAAGGGCCATTGGCCGTCCTTATAACGGGATTCGCGAAGCCGGTAAAAAAGATTTTTTCAATCGAAATGGGCGTTGTTTTCTATTGCTTCAATCGTCAGAGGTCTTCTGCTTGTATTCGCACAGGTCTTCGATGCGACAACTGCCGCAGCGTGGCTTGCGGGCCTGGCAAACATAGCGCCCGTGCAGAATCAACCAGTGGTGCGCATCGAGCAGGTAGTCCTTTGGGACGAACTTGAGCAGCTTCTTTTCAACCTCCACCACCGTCTTGCCCGGTGCGATGCCGGTGCGGTTGCTGACGCGGAAGATATGCGTATCGACGGCCATGGTCAGTTGGCGGAAAGCGGTATTGAGCACCACGTTGGCGGTCTTGCGGCCAACGCCCGGCAGTGCCTCCAGCGCCTCACGCGACTCGGGAACCTCGCCGCCATGCAACTCGACCAGCAGGCGGCAGGTCTCGATGACGTTCTTGGCCTTGCTGTTGTAGAGCCCGATGGTCTTGATGTACTCACTCAAACCTTCAACGCCAAGAGCGTGAATGGCCTCGGGGGTATTGGCGACAGGGTACAGGCGTGCGGTGGCCTTGTTGACCCCCACGTCGGTGGACTGGGCCGAGAGAATCACCGCGATCAGCAATTCGAAGGGCGTGGTGTAGGCCAGTTCGGTTTTCGGCTCAGGGTTGTCTTCATGCAGCCTGCGGAAGATCTCCAGGCGTTTTGCGGCATTCATGGGGCCAAAGGGTTCCTTGATGGCATTGCAGATACAATTGCCCCGGCCAGTGGCCGGGGCAGGGGGCTTACTTGATGCGCTGGCCTGGCTTGGCGCCGCTGTCAGGGCTCAGCAGGTAGATCTCTTCACCGCCGGGGCCGGCAGCCATCACCATGCCTTCAGACACGCCAAAGCGCATCTTGCGGGGCTTGAGGTTGGCAACCATCATGGTCAGGCGGCCTTCGAGCTTGCTTGGGTCCGGGTAGGCCGATTTGATGCCCGAGAACACGTTGCGCCGCTCATCACCGATGTCCAGGGTGAGCTGCAACAGCTTGTCGGCGCCAGGCACTGCCTCGGCCTTGACGATAAGCGCTACGCGCAGGTCGACGGCGGCAAATGTATCGAACTCGATCTCGGCCGACAGCGGGTCTTTGGCCAGCTCGCCGTTACCTGCCGGCGCTGCAGCTTCTGCAGCCAGCAGGTCTTCCTTGCTGGCAGCGACCATGGCTTCGACCTTGGCCAGCTCGATACGGCTCATCAGCGCCTTGAACGGGTTCAGCTGGTGGTTTTCCAGGCGGCTCAGGTGGTCGTTCCAGGCCAGCGGGGCGACATTCAGGAATGCCTCGGCGTCGGCGGCCAGCACCGGCAGTACCGGTTTGAGGAAGATCACCAACTGGCGGAACAGGTTGATGCCCTGGGCGCAGATGGCCTGCACCTCGTCCTGCTTGCCTTCCTGCTTGGCCAGCGACCACGGTGCCTTGTCCGCGATCCAGGCGTTGGCGCGGTCGGCCAGGGCCATGATTTCGCGCATGGCGCGGCCAAAGTCGCGGCCTTCATAGGCGTCGGCAATGGACGGCGCGGCGGCGATGAAGGCCTCGGTCAGCTCTGGCGCGGCGTCACCGGCAACCATGACGCCGTCGTTGCCCTTGTGGATGAAGCCTGCACAGCGGCTGGCGATGTTGACCACCTTGCCGACCAGGTCCGAGTTGACCTTTTGCACGAAGTCTTCGAGGTTCAGGTCCAGGTCATCGACGCCACGGCCCAGCTTGGCTGCGTAGTAGTAGCGCAGGTATTCAGGCTGCAGGTGGTCCAGGTAGGTGCGCGCCTTGATGAAGGTGCCGCGCGACTTGGACATTTTCGCGCCATTGACGGTCAGGTAGCCATGCACGTTGACTGCGGTGGGTTTGCGCAGGCCTGCCCCTTCGAGCATGGCAGGCCAGAACAGGGCATGGAAGTTGACGATGTCCTTGCCGATGAAGTGGTACAGCTCGGCCTTGGAGTCTTTGTTCCAGAATGCGTCGAAGTCCAGTTCCGGGCGGCGTGCGCAGAGGTTCTTGAAGCTGGCCATGTAGCCAATCGGCGCGTCCAGCCAGACATAGAAATACTTGCCAGGCTCGCCGGGGATCTCGAAACCGAAATAAGGCGCGTCGCGGGAGATATCCCACTCCTGCAAGCCCGAGTCGAGCCATTCAGCCAGCTTGTTGGCCACTGCGTCCTGCAGCGTGCCGCTGCGGGTCCACTGCTGCAGCATGGCCTGGAAGTCCGGCAGCTTGAAGAAGAAGTGCTGGGAGTCGCGCAGCACGGGGGTGGCGCCGGAGATTGCCGATTTCGGGTCTTTCAGCTCGGTCGGTGCGTAGGTAGCGCCGCACTTTTCGCAGTTGTCGCCGTACTGGTCTTCGGCTGCGCATTTCGGGCAGGTGCCCTTGATGAAACGGTCGGCCAGAAACATGCCCTTTTCAGGGTCGAAGTACTGCGTCACCGAACGGGTGGCAATGTGGCCGGCATCGCGCAGGCGGCCGTAGATCATGCTCGACAGTTCGCGGTTCTCGTCGCTGTGCGTCGAGTGGAAATTGTCGAAGTCGACCAGAAAATCGGCAAAGTCGCCGGCGTGCTCGGCCTGGACGTTGGCAATCAGTTGCTCTGGCGTGATGCCCTCTTTTTCGGCACGCAGCATGATTGCCGAGCCGTGGGCGTCGTCGGCGCAGACATAGATGCACTGGTTGCCGCGCAGTTTCTGGAAGCGCACCCACATGTCCGTCTGGATGTACTCAAGCATATGGCCAAGGTGGATCGACCCATTGGCATAGGGCAGGGCGCTGGTAACGAGAATCTGGCGTGGCTCGGACATGGTGGCTCGGCTACTTATCTGGCGACGGGGTAAAGATTGGGTGATCGGCCACTATAAAGGCCCGGCGAATATATTTCACCCCGCGAACGCATCTGCTGACGATTGACGGGTTAGCATAGGCGCCTGTTTTGTATTCAGTTTGCCAATGGGAGTGTCCATGAGTGCCGTCACCCGTGCCGCCATCGAAGGCGTGCTTCGCCAGTACACCGACCCCTACCTGAACCAGGACCCGGTCAGCGCCGGCTGCGTGCAGGCCATCGACATTCAGGGCGGGCAGGTCAGCGTGCAGTTGCAGCTCGGCTACGCTGCCGGGCTGTTCAAGGGCGGTTGGGCCCAGGTGCTGGAGACGGCCATCGGCAACCTTGACGGGGTGACCTCGGCGAAGGTCGCCATCGACACCCGCATTGCCGCGCACAAGGCCCAGGCCCAGGTGCCGGCGCTGGCCAACGTGAAGAACATCATTGCCGTGGCGTCGGGCAAAGGCGGGGTCGGCAAGTCGACGACAGCGGCCAACCTGGCGCTGGCGCTGGCCCGTGAAGGCGCGCGCGTGGGCATTCTCGATGCCGACATCTACGGCCCAAGCCAGGGTGTGATGTTTGGTATTGCCGAAGGCACCCGCCCGCAGATCCGCGACCAGAAGTGGTTTGTACCGATCAAGGCCCATGGCGTCGAAGTGATGTCCATGGCGTTTCTGACTGACGACAACACGCCGATGGTCTGGCGCGGCCCGATGGTGTCCGGCGCGCTGCTGCAACTGGTCACCCAGACGGCCTGGGACGACCTCGATTACCTGGTGATCGACATGCCGCCAGGCACCGGCGACATCCAGCTGACCCTGGCGCAGAAAGTGCCGGTGGCCGGTTCCGTAATCGTCACCACACCGCAGGACCTGGCGCTACTCGATGCCCGAAAAGGCGTGGAGATGTTCCGCAAGGTAAACATCCCGGTGTTGGGTGTAGTGGAAAACATGGCCGTGCACATCTGCTCCAACTGCGGCCATGCCGAACACCTGTTCGGTGAGGGTGGCGGTGAGAAGCTGGCGGCGCAGTATGGTGTCGAGCTGCTGGCCTCGCTGCCGCTGTCGATGCTGATTCGCGAGCAGGCCGATAACGGCAAGCCTACGGCGATTGCCGAGCCAGAAAGCCAGATCGCCATGGTTTATCAGGAGCTGGCCCGCCAGGTGGGCGCGCGCATCGTGTTGCAAGAAGCTGCTGCGCCAGCCATGCCGAATATCACCATCAGCGAAGACTGAAAACCAAACCGAGTGGGCGAAGCGCTGCAGGCGCTGCGCCCATACAGCCTGCACGCCTTTGTTACAGGCATAAAAAAACCCGCCAGAGGCGGGTTTTTTTGAAAGCTAGGAAGCTAACGCGGCTTAGCCGAGTTGAACTTCTTCAGCCTGCATGCCTTTCTGGCCGCGGGTAGCGACGAAAGTAACAGCCTGGCCTTCTTTCAGGGTTTTGAAGCCATCAGCTTGGATAGCTTTGAAGTGCACGAACAGATCGTCGCCCGACTGAGGGGTGATGAAGCCGTAGCCTTTCTCGTCGTTGAACCACTTAACGGTACCGTTTTGACGGTTGGACATTTTTCTGTCTCCTTGGACAAAGTTGATGGCGGCAAGAGAAAAACCTCAAGCCGAGACTGAGTGCAAAGGAGCAGAAGTTGTCGTGGAGATGGGCCGATCGTAAATCGTGCATCAGAACAGGTCTTCGGTGTCGCGTGCAGCACAGTGGGCGTAACCTTAACCCACTTTCCCGAGCCTGCCAATAACCCAATCCATGTTTGTCGCAAATCGGATCGACGGTGGCTGGAGGCCACGTCTGACGCGGATTGCAGCGAGGTGGAGGATGTGACTTTGCCGCAGCCGCCGGGACCGGTAAGATGTGCATCACGTTTTTTTTCACCTTTGCACTCTCAGGACACCCCCCGCCATGAGCATCAAATCGGACAAGTGGATTCGCCGCATGGCGCAGGAACACGGCATGATCGAACCGTTCGTCGAGCGCCAGGTGCGCGGCGAGCAGGACAGCCGGGTCATCTCGTTCGGCGTTTCGAGCTACGGCTACGACGTGCGTTGCGCCGATGAATTCAAGGTGTTCACCAACATCAACTCGGCCACTGTCGACCCGAAGAACTTCGACGCTGGCAGCTTCGTCGATATCAAAAGCGACGTGTGCATCATTCCGCCCAACTCGTTCGCCCTGGCCCGCACCGTCGAGTATTTCCGCATTCCGCGTGATGTGCTGACCATCTGCCTGGGCAAGAGCACCTACGCGCGTTGCGGCATCATCGTCAACGTCACCCCGCTCGAGCCTGAATGGGAAGGCCACGTGACCCTGGAATTCTCCAACACCACCACCCTGCCGGCGAAGATCTACGCCAACGAGGGCGTGGCGCAGATGCTGTTCCTGCAGTCCGACGAAGAATGCGAAGTTTCGTACAAGGATCGCGGTGGCAAGTACCAGGGCCAGCGTGGTGTCACCCTGCCACGTACCTGAGCCGACCAGTTGCGGGGAATTGTTTGCTGGCAACGCACTCCAACGATTGAACAGTCCTGACGCACATGACGTGCGTCGGCTCTAGTCAGGAGTAGCCCAATGAAACTTGACCCCGCAATCAGTGCCAAGCTGGCCGTTCTGCAGCCCAACCAGATCGGATTGCTGGCGTGGACATTGCTGGCGCATCCGCCAACCGCTCTGTACGCCGGTGGCGTTCCGCACCAGCCCGAGCCAGATACACCGCAGCCGGTCGAACCCGGTGAGCCGACCCTACCGGATGAGCCGCCACCCGCGCCCGTTGCGTGACTATTGCGTCAGCGGCCAGACCCTGTCGGCGCCGGTCAGGAACATACGGGTGCCCGCCTGCGGCGCCACGTTCCAGCCGCCGGTGAATTCCCCGAATGCTGGCAGCACCGCGACCTGCGCGCCGATCACGAAGCACGGCAGGCGTAGGCGCTGTCGGGCGCGGCCGCGCAACACATAGGCAGGGTGCACATGGCCCGCCAGTACGGCATGGCTCGCGTGTGGCTCAGGTTCGTGGCACAGCGCAAATGGGCCGAGCAGCCAAGGCTCCTCATGCACGGTGATACCCAGCTCGACGGGCGGGTCGCCCGCATGCCGGTCGTGGTTGCCACGCACCAGCACGATCTCAAGCTCGCAATGCCGTGTACGCCATGCTGCAAGCGCTGCCAACGTGCCGGCGGCGCGCGCGGTTCTGGCGTGCAGAAAATCCCCCAGCACCACGAGCCTGTTGCATGCATATCGCGCCAGCAGTTGGTCGAGCCGAGCCAAGGTTGCCTCAGTGGTGCCACGCGGCACGGGCTGATGCAGCGCGCGGTAGCTTGCGGCCTTGCCGATATGCAGGTCAGCCACCAGCAGCGTGTGCTGCTGCGGCCAGTAGATTGCTTTGTCCGCCAAAAGCAGCAGCGTTTCGCCTGCGTATTCGATTGCCAGTTCATCCATGCGCGGTGCCTGCGGCCTGTTCCAGTTCTGCGACCATTCTGGCGATGCGATCGGCCAGTTTTTCGGTGCTCATCGTTTCGCGCAAGCCTTCGACCAGCAAGGTGAACGCCAGCGGGCTTGGGCGCTTCAACACATGTAGGTCGAGGCGCCGAGCGGCCATTTTTTCCAGCTGCCAGCGCAGGCGCTCGATCTCCAGCTCTTCGGCCAGCACCTCGTCACGGGCCTGGCCCAGCAGCAGGTTATCCGGGTCATGCTTGCGGAACACCT
Organism: Pseudomonas sp. SWRI51; assembly: GCF_014268825.1. Lineage (NCBI taxonomy): Bacteria > Pseudomonadati > Pseudomonadota > Gammaproteobacteria > Pseudomonadales > Pseudomonadaceae > Pseudomonas > Pseudomonas sp. SWRI51. Next base: position 137,185 of record NZ_JABWRG010000003.1, read on the forward strand.
CGAAGAATAGCCCGCTGGACGCCTGGATCTGACGCATGCTTTTCTGCGCAGCCGGGTAGCCGCCAAATACCAACCCGCAGATCTGCGCGATTTCCCGAAAGCGCCGCAGCGCCATTTCGCCAGCATTGAGGCTGGCCAATACGTCGTCGAGCAAGTGCTCGGCGGACAATACCCTTGGTAGCCACGCGGCCCAGTCAATACGGCTCGGGGTGAGCAGCTCGAAGCCGTAATCGCTCACCGCAATCGACACCGACAGCGGCTGCTCGCGGCTCACCCGCCAGGCGATCAGGCTAGCCAACCCCAGGTTGGCCATGCGCCCGGCAAAGGGGTAGAGAAACAAGTGCGAGCCTTGGCGAGTGTTCAGGGTTTCGGCAAGCAGGGTGGTGGTGGTCGGCACGGCAGACCACTGCGCCTGCAGCGCCAGGAGCGGGCGCACCGCACGCAGCTCGGGGTTGTTGAAGCGCCCGTGGGCGGCGGCGTCCAGTTGTTCGACCAGTGCGTCGGCCAGCTCGCTGGAAAGCGGCATGCGCCCACCATTCCAGCGTGCCACTGCGGCCTTGCGCGAGGTGCTGCGGCGCACATAGGCGGTCATGTTCTCGACCCGGACCAGCTCCAGCACGCGCCCGCCGAACATCAGCGTGTCGCCTGGGCGAAGGCGGGCGATGAAGGCCTCTTCGACACTGCCCAAGGTCTTGCCGCCACCGCCCTTGCTCCAGAATTTCAGCTGTACGCTGGCCTCGCTGACGATGGTGCCAATGCCCATGCGGTGGCGGCGCGCCAGGCGCTCGCTGGCCACCCGCCATATCCCGTCAGGGTGTGCTTCGACCCGTTGGTAGTCGGGGTAGGCGCCCAGCGAGCTGCCGCCGTTGCGCACAAAAGCCAGCGCCCATTGCCAGTGGCTGTCGCGCAGGTCGCGGTAGGCCCAGGTACTGCGGACTTCAGCCAGCAGTTCGTCAGGCCGCATGCCGCTGCCCAGCGCCATGCTGACCACATGTTGCACCAGCACATCCATGCACAGGCGCGGCGAGCGCCTGGCCTCGATGCGCCCGGCTGCCAAGGCTTCGCGCGCGGCGGCGGCCTCGACCAGCTCAAGGCTGTGGGTGGGCACCAGGGTGATACGCGAGGTGCGCCCCGGCGCATGCCCGGAACGCCCGGCGCGCTGGGTAAGCCGGGCGATGCCCTTGGCCGAGCCGATCTGCAGCACGCGCTCGACGGGCAGGAAATCCACCCCAAGGTCCAGGCTTGAGGTGCAAACCACCGCTTTGAGTTCACCTTTTTTCAGTGCACCTTCCACCCAGTTACGCGTTTCGCGGGCGAGCGAGGCATGGTGCAAGGCGATCTGCCCGGCCCAGTCGGGGCGCGCGTCGAGCAGCGCCTGGTACCACAGCTCGGCTTGGGCGCGGGTATTGGTGAACACCAAGGTGCTGGCGCTGTGCTCCAGCTCATCGGCCACCTGGGCAAGCATCTTCAGGCCCATATGCCCGGCCCAGGGGAAGCGTTCAAGCTGGGCCGGGATCAAGGTGTCGACCTCCAGGCGCTTGTCCTGCCGGCCCCGCACCAGCAAGCCGTGTTCAGGCACCAGCACCTGCATGGCGTGGTCAAGGTTGCCCAAGGTGGCCGATAGCCCCCATACCAGCAAGCCCGGCTGCCAACGGCGCAACCGGGCCAAGGCCAGTTGCAGCTGGACGCCGCGCTTGTTGCCCAACAGTTCGTGCCACTCATCGACCACCACCAGGCGCAGGCTGGCAAAGTCGTTCTCGGCTTGGGCGCGGGTCAGCAGCAGGGTCAGGCTTTCGGGCGTGGTGATCAGCGCGCTGGGCAGGCGCCGAGCCTGGCGGGCACGTTCGGCGCTGCCAGTGTCACCACTGCGCACGCCAACGCTCCAGTTCAGTTGCAGCTCATCCAACGGCGCCTGCAAGGCACGCGCAGTGTCGGCGGCCAAGGCGCGCATGGGCGTGATCCACAGCACTTGCAGCGCTGCCGGCTGGCGCCCGGCGCTGTTTTGCGCAAAGGCGCGCAAGGCGGCCAGCCATACCGCGTAGGTCTTGCCGGTGCCGGTGCTGGCGTGCAGCAGGCCAGACTCGCCGCGCCCCACTGCTGCCCACACCTGCCGCTGGAAGGCAAAGGGCTTCCAGCCGCGGGTGGCGAACCATGCATTGGCGAGGTCGGGCATGCGGGCGAAATCCTGCGAGGTCTGTGACTCTACTGACCGCCCGCCAAGCCGTTTGGTTTAACCGAATCAGGCGCCCAATAGATAACCGCTGCGGCAGACCTTCTCGCCCGCCACGTGGGCCACCACCATGCCGGCTGTGGCCATGCGCCGCAGGCTGCGCGCATACATCAGCCCTGCCTGCGGCGTGTGCAGCGGCGTGACACGGTCGCTGAGCGGGTCGATCACTTCGGCAACCCGTTGCCCGGCCTCCAGGTACTGGCCGGGCTTGGCGTGAAACACCAGCAGCCCACCCAGCGGCGCGGCCACCTGCTCGACCGCCGCCAATGGCGTTGCCGGGCGGCGCAAGGCCGGCAGTGGCGCAGGCTCGCCTTCGATTACACCGCTGTGGGTCAGAAAGTCCAGGATCGCCTGGCAGTCCTGGGTGGCCAGCGCGTGGCTGACATCGCCCTGGCCGCGCAGCTCGATGGTCACCGCGACGCTGCCCAGCGGGATCGGGAAGCGCTTGCCGAAACGCTGCTGCAATTGCCACCACACAAGACTGAAACATTCATCGAACGACTGCCCACCGGAGTCGGTGGCCAGCAGGCTTGCCTGCACACCCAGGTAGCGCGCCAGGGGCTCTACTTGAGGCCAGGCTTCGGGGGTGGTGTACAGGTGTTCCACAGCCTCGAAGTCGCAGTGCAGGTCGAGCACCATATCGGCATCGCAGGCCAGCCGTTGCAGCACCAGGCGTTGTGATTGCAGTGGCGTGCGCGCCGGGTGCGCATCCAGGCCGCGGCGCAGGTATTCGCGGATCAGCGCCAGGTTGTGCGCGGCATCCTGGGTCAGGTGCGGCTCGATCTGATCGCCGATGCTGTCAGACAGGTCGACGAACTTGCGGTTGAAGTTCTCGCCGCTTTGCAGCTCGAAGCGGCCCAGCGGCGCATCCAGCAGTACCTGCTCCAGGCCCACCGGGTTGGCGACCGGCACCAGCACCACTTCGCGGCGCAGGCGGTCTTGCTGCTCCAGCTCTGCCAGGCGCTGCTTGAGGTGCCAGGCTACCAACATGCCTGGCAGCTCATCGGCATGCAGCGAAGCCTGAATATAGACCTTGGCCCCATCGCGCGGGCCAAAATGGAAGCTGTGCAACTGGCGGGTGATACCGGGGACAGGGGACAGCAGATCGTGGGTCGAATGGTGCATGGGCGGCCTGAGGCAAACGTGGATAAGAAGACCCAAGGATAGAAGCACAACTTTGCGTGCCGCGCACGTTCAGCCGAGCAGTGCTTGCAGGGTGGCCAGATCGTCAGCCTGCTCGACGGTTTTGTCATGCCGCCAGCGCAGCATGCGCGGGAACCGCACCGCGATTCCGCTTTTGTGCCGCTTGGACAGCGCAATACCCTCGAAACCCAGTTCGAACACCAAGGTCGGGGTGACGCTGCGCACCGGGCCGAAGGTCTCTATCGTGGTTTTGCGGACCACCGCATCGACCTTGCGCATTTCTTCGTCGCTCAGGCCGGAGTATGCCTTGGCGAAGGGCACCAGCGTGCGTTGTGCCGCGCCCGGTGGGCCGTCCCACACCGCGAAGGTGTAGTCGCTGTACAAGCTGGCCCGCCGGCCATGGCCGCGCTGGGCGTAGATCAGCACCGCATCGACGCTGAACGGGTCGATTTTCCACTTCCACCAAAGGCCCATGTCCTTGGTGCGGCCCACCCCATACAGCGCCTCGCGTTGCTTGAGCATCAAGCCTTCGACCCCCAGGCTGCGCGACGCCTCGCGTTGGCGGGCGAGGTCGGCCCAGGAGTCGCCGGTTAGCAGCGGTGAGAGCAGCAGCGGCGCCAATGGGTGCTGTTCCAGCAGGTGCTCCAGCTGGCGCCGACGCTCGTGCTGCGGGCGGTTGCGCCAGTCCTCGCCTTGCCATTCGAGCAGGTCGTAGGCTTGCAGCATGACCGGCGCATCGGCCAGCAGTTTCTTGCCCAGGGTCTTGCGCCCAAGGCGTTGCTGGAGCAAGGCAAAAGGCTGCACGGCAATGCCGTCGCCGCCGGGCTTCCACACCAGGATTTCACCATCGATCACCACCCCGTCGGGGAGCGTGGCCGCCAGTCTGTGCAGCTCCGGGAAACGTTCGGTGATCAGTTCTTCACCCCGTGACCACACCCATAGCTGGCCGTCGCGCTTGACCACCTGGGCGCGGATGCCATCCCATTTCCATTCCACCTGCCAGTCCTGCACCGCGCCGAGCGCGCTGTCGAACTGCTCGACGGGCAGTTGCAGGGCGTGAGCGAGGAAAAACGGGTACGGCTGGCCGCCGCGCTGTTGGTGTTCGTCGTCCGACTCCGGGGCTACCAGCTTGAGGTAGCTGGCGGCGACCGGGCGGTGGCTGAGGTCGGTATAGCCGACCATGCGCTGGGCCACGCGTTTGGCGTCAAGCCCGGCAAGCTGGGCGAGGGCGCGGGTCACCAGAAGCTTGGACACGCCGACGCGGAAACTTCCGGTGACCAGTTTCAGGCACAGCATCAGGCTTGGGCGGTCGAGCTTTGACCAAAGCTGCGGCAGGCGCTCGCGCACCGCTTCGCCAGGCTGCCCACGCAGGGGCAGCAGGTGGTGTTCGACCCAGATAGCCAAGCCCTCATCCGTGCCATGCGGGTTTTCCGGCAGCAGCAACGAGATGGCCTCGGCGAGGTCGCCTACCGCTTGATAGCTTTCCTCGAACAACCATTCCGGCAGCCCGGCCTGCTCGGTGGCAAGTTCGCGCAGCAGGCGGCTGGGCACCAGCTGGCGCGGCCGCCCGCCCGCCAGGAAGTACACTGCCCAAGCCGCATCGCCTGCCGGCGCTGAGGCAAAGTAGTCGCGCAGCGCTTGCAGCTTGGCATTGCTGGAGGTGGTCGCATCCAGGCGCAGGTAGAGCTCGGCGAAGGCCTTCATGCGTCGGCCTGCGCGGCGGGCACATCGTCTTCTTCTCCGTATTCGGTGACGAACCCGCGAGCATCCAGGCCCTGTTCGCTCAGGTAGCGCACCAGCACGTTGACCGAGCCATGGGTGACCATCACCCGCTCGGCGCCGCTTGCGTTGATGGCCCACAGCAGGCCCGGCCAGTCAGCGTGGTCGGAAAGGATGAAACCCCGGTCGACCCCGCGCCGCCTGCGCGCACCGCGCAGGCGCATCCAGCCGCTGGCGAAGCCGTCGCTGTAGTCGCCGAAGCGCTTCATCCATGTGCTGCCGCCTGCCGAGGGAGGTGCCAGCACCAGGGCCTGGCGCAGCATCGGGTCATTGCGCGGCAGGTCGCCGACATACAGTGTTTCGGGCAGATACACGCCAGCTTCGCGGTAGACCCGGTTCAGCGGCTCGACCGAGCCATGCACCAGGATCGGACCGATGTGCTCATCCAGCCCGTGGAGAATGCGTTGGGCTTTGCCGAAGGCGTAGCAGAACAGCACGCTGGCCTTGCCCTGGTCGCGGTTGGCGCGCCACCAGGCATTGATGTCGGCAAACACCTCGGCCTGGGCCGGCCAGCGATAGATCGGCAGGCCGAACGTCGACTCGGTAATGAACGTATGGCAACGCACCGGCTCGAACGCCGCGCAGGTGCCATCGGGCTCGACTTTGTAGTCGCCAGAGGCCACCCACACCTGGCCCTGGTATTCCAGGCGCACCTGCGCCGAGCCCAGCACATGGCCCGCCGGGTGCAGGCTGAGGGTCACGCCATGGTGCAACAGGCGTTCGCCGTAGGGCAGGGTTTGCAGGTCGATGCCCTGGCCCAGCCGGCTACGCAGAATGCCGGCGCCCGGCGTGGCGGTGAGGTAGTGGCGGTTGCCGGAACGCGAATGGTCGCCGTGACCGTGAGTGATCACCGCACGATCCACCGGCCGCCAGGGGTCGATATAGAAATCGCCGGGTGGGCAGTACAGGCCTTCGGGGCGGGCGATGACGAGGTCCATGAGCGGGGGCGTCGGTGGCGGGTGTTACAAGGTGGGAGCGCTGCCGGGGAAATAAAGTTCGGATTTAGTTGCCTGCCGCGAGGCAGTCGCTCGCGACAGGGTTCATTGTGCTGCGCCTGATTACTTGCCAGGCACCAAGGTCAAGCGTTGGCTGCCATACGCCCGGCCAAAGTTCTGTGGCTGCACGGGCAGGCTCATGAAGCGGCCTTTGAACCACGCATCCAGCCCGTCGCCGTAATGGCGGCTGGCGGGGTTGCCGGACTGCCCGCTGCTGGTCAGCACCTGCAGGGGTTCTGCCTGGCCGAAGTCGACGACCATGCGTGCCGAGTTCGGCAGGCGTGTGTCGAAGTTGTTGCCCCAGGCGTACGGGGTGAGCGCCAGTGTGCTGAAGTCTCCGCCTGCAGCCAGCGGCGCGCGGGTCTGGGTATCGCCCAAGCCTTGGTAGCTGGCAGCGGGCCAGCGGTACTGGTGCAACTTGCCCCACTGCCAGGCGCGGCGGTCGGCGCCCAGTTGCGCGGTGCCGGTGTCGATGGCTGCGGCCAGGCTGCGCGCCAGGATGGCGGGCTTGTCTTCTTTCTGCGGGGTGTTGCGATCATCCCAGAACGGGCTGTCTTCGCGGCCCAGCAAGTGGTCGGCCTGGGCTGAGTAGGACAACTGCGCATTGCTGACGAAGGCCTGCCACGCGGCGCCAGACGCGGGGCCCAGTTCGTCGAGGAAGGTCTGGCGGGTGACTTCCTGCAAGAACAGTTCGTACAGCGCAGCATCGGCCGACACCGGGCTCAGGCGACCGTCGAACGCCTTGAGCCGGGCCAGTGCGTCACGGGCTTTGTCACGCTGGGCGGCCGGCAAGGCGTCGATGGCCTGCTTGAGTGGCTGGGCCATGCCAGGGGCGTCGAACATCTGCTTGAGCTTGGCGGCCAGCAACGTCACCTGATCGTTCTGCAGGGCCATCAGGCTGCGGCTGTCATGGCGGCCATTGCCGGCAAGCTCGGCCAGGCGCTCGGCGCGCTCGGGGTAGTACCAGGTGCTCGACAATTGCATGCCATAACCCTTGGGCAGGCTGCGCTGGTTGGCGTGGCTGATGAAGCCTGTGGTCGGGTCCTGGTCGTAGGGGTGAAGCATGGCGTCGGCGTAGCCATCCCAGTCATAGCGCCCGTCCCAACCCGGTGAGGGCAGCAAGCCTTGGCCGTCACGGCGGTTGGGGTAGCGGCCACTGACCTGCCAGCCGATATGGCTTGGCTCGGCGAACACGAAGTTCAGCGCCGCAGCGCCCACTTCACGGGTGCTGTCGAAGGCGCGCTCGATGTTGCTGGCGCGGGTCAGGTCGAACAACGCATCCAGGCTGCGGTCGCCTTTGAGCTGTGGCACGTGCAGCGCCAGGCCCAGGCTGCCGTGGCCCGGCAGCAGGGTGCCGTGGCGGGTGTCGTACATCACCTCGCGCTGCGGGCGCTGGCCACGGACCAGGAAGGTCTCGTTGCGGCCCCGGGCCGGCTGCCATTTGCCGTCGGCCAGGTAGCTCAGTTGGTTGCCTTGGCGGCGCACCTGTTCAAGGAACAAGTCCTGGTTGTCGGCCATGACGGCGCTGGCGCTCCAGGCCAGCTTGCCGTTGAAACCGGCCAGCACAATCGGCAGGCCGGGCAGCGAAAGGCCCGCCACCTGGTACTTGCCGGTGTGGATCTGCACCGGGCTCAGCGCCCAGCTGGCGCGGCTGTCGCTGGCCAGCAGGCTTTTGCCACTGCGGCTGCGCTGCGGGCCAAGCGCCAGGTTGGAGGAACCTGGGCTACCGAGCAGACCAAGGTCGGCGAGCTGCTGGCTGGCGGCTGCGAGCGAGGCCAGCCCCGGCAGTTGGGTGGCCAGGTTGACCCCTTTGAGCTTGTCGGTTTCGCCATGGGCCAGCGGCTCGTCGGGGGCCACTGGCAGCAGCCAGGCCAGTTTGTCGGCACCGACTTTCTGCGCCAGGGTAAGGGCCGAGAGTTCTTCCTGCAGGTTGGCCGACTGGCTGAAGGCATACAGGCTGAAGACCAGCGCCGAATCTTCGGGCTTCCAGTATTCCGGGCGGTAGCCGCTGGCGGCGATGTCTGCCGGCAGGTTGTTGCGGTAGCGGAACAGGTAGGCGTTGACGCCCCGGGCATAGACTTCGAAGAAGCGCTTGAGCCGTGGCGAGGCATCGGCATACAGCTGGGCGGCGCTCTGCTTGAGGTTGGCGGCGCGCATCAGGCGGTCGATTTCCAGCGCATCGGGGCCTGCCATTTCGGCAAGGCGGCCCTGGGCCAGCAAACGCATGGTGAGCATCTGGCCAATGCGGTCGCCGGCGTGGACGTAGCCCAGGCTGAATAACGCGTCATGGAAGTTGCTGCTCTCGATCAGCGGTGCGCCCATGGCATTGCGCCGTACCGAGACATTTTGCGCCAGGCCCTTGAGCGGTTGCACACCGCTGCCAGGCAAAACGCTGCCCTTTTGGCCGCCGATCTGGCAACCGGCCAGCGCAAGCATGCCGAGCAGCGCGGCGGCACCGCCGAAACGGAGACGGAAGGGGGGAAGGACGGCGGCGGCCATGAACGGGGCTCCTGCGGGGCGAGGCGGGGAAAAGGCGCTAAAGGTAGTGGGACAAACCGCAAGCTTCAAGTTGAAAGCGGCAAGCGGCAAGCAAAAGCGGATGGGTTGGCGACCCCGCTCTCACTTGCTGCTTGCCGCTCGAACCTTGTGGCTGCTTCAGGCCCCGTGGCACTTCTTGAATTTTTTCTCGCTGCCGCATGGGCATGGGTCGTTGCGGCCAACGTCCTTCAGGGCGTTGCGCACCGGCTCCTGGTGGCCATGGTTGCAGTGCGGGCCGTGCACGTGGCCGTGGTCATGGTCGTGGTCGTGGTGATGGTCATCGCCGTGGTTGCAGTCAGGGCCATGAACATGAGGTTGTTGGGTCATTGCAGGGTCACTCCGGTTGAATATGGGCGCGATTATCGCACCCTTGCGCGCCAAGTGCAGCGGCTCATCCGACCAGATAGCTGGCGCAGCATTTCTTGAACTTCTGGCCGCTGGCGCAGGGGCAGGGGTCATTGCGCCCGGCCTTCAGGCCCACCGTCGGGTCAATGAAATACCAACGCCCGCCGTGCTGGACGAAGGCTGAGCGCTCGCGTTGCTGGTGATCGCCCTCGGCATCGTGCCAGCGCGCGGTAAAGGTCACGAAGGCATGCTCGGGTTGCCCGCCGAGTACCTCGGCGCTTTCTACTTCAAGCCCAAGCCAGGTGCTCTGGGCGCTCCACGCAGCCATGGCCGCGCGGTCCAGGCCGCTTTGCTGGGCCACAAGCGTGGTTGCCACCAGATAGTCCACCAGCCCCAGCACATAGGCGCTGTAGCGCGAGCGCATCAGGGCTTGCGCGTCCGGTGCCGGGGTGCCGGCATGATAATGCCCGCAGCAGGCATCGAGCAGGTTGCCACTGCCGCACGGGCAGACCGAGACACTCATTGAATCACCACCAGTACTTGCCGAAGTTTTCAGGGTTGGCCCAGAACCTGGCGTTGAGCCAGTCCGGGACCTGTTTGTAGTCGTGCAGATCATAGGTGAACAGGCTCAGCACCTGTTCGTCGCGGGTGAATTTTTCGCTTGCCGACAGCGCCAGCGAGAAAAAGTCGGTGTCGTGCCAGCCGCAGGCGGCGAGGTCGGCCAGTACCGCGACGCGGCTGGCATTGAGGTTGCGGATGCCACCGAGCAGCTCCAGGCCCTGGCGCTTGGGCAAGTGCTCCAGGCAATCCACCAGCAGCGCCAGCTCGAAGCGTTGTGCTGCCAGCGGCGCCGGCAGCGGGCCGGGCGCGGCCACCTCGATGTGCGTCTGCGGGTGGGCCTTGGCAAAGGCGTCCAGTGCCGGGAAGCGCGTGCCCACCAGCAGCAAGGTGCGCGGGGCAAAGCGTTCGAGCAGGGCGGCCAGCGCTTGCTGCGGCGTGCGGAGTGAGACAGCGTCGGTCATTGCCATTCCTCGTTCAGGTCGCTCAAGACTAGCGGCCTGGAGCGCGCAGGCAAAGAGGCGTGGCTTATTGCTGGCACATCGTGAAACAGCGGTCTTTACTCCCAGAGCATCGGTTTTGCACCGATTCCCCCCTAGGAGAAGCAACAAGATGAGCATAGTACGCACAGCGATACCCCTGGTTCTGCTCACCAGTGTGTTGACTGGTTGTGCAGGTTTGCAAAAAACCGACTGGCCGAAGTGTGCTGCCGTCGGGGGCGTGGGCGGCGCGGCCCTGGGCGCCATCGAAAGCTCCAGCTGGGCTGGTTGGGGCGCCTTGCTCGGCGGTGGCCTGGCGGCTGGCTACTGCTGGGCCAATGGTGACGGCGACGAGGACGGCGATGGTGTGCCGGACAGTCGCGACAAGTGCCCTGGCACCCCGCGCGGGGTGCAGGTCGATGCCAACGGTTGCCCGCCGGCAGCGCCTGTGGTGCAGGAAGAAGTGGTGGTGCAGAAGGAGGAAGTCATCGTCATCCGCGATGTGCACTTCGAGTTCGACTCGGCGCGCCTGACGGCCACCGACAAGGACCGCCTCAACACCATCGCCACGCGCCTCAAGCAAGAAGCACCGAGCGCGCGCCTGAGCGTCAGTGGGCATACCGACAGCGTCGGCTCCGATGCGTACAACCAGAAACTGTCCGAGCGCCGTGCCCATTCGGTAACGGATTATCTGGTGCAGAGCGGCGTGTCGCGCAGTAGCTTCGTTTCGGTGGTCGGTGCCGGTGAAACCCAGCCGGTGGCTGACAACGCAACCGCCGACGGCCGCGCCATGAACCGCCGTACCGAGATCAAGATCCAGCGTTGAGCGCAGTGCGTGCGCGCCTTGAGAAGTGGCGCGGGCGCGTCTTTACTCCTGTGTGACCGGTAGTGGCCGGTGACACAGGAGCATCGATCATGAATGTCATGTCGAAGGCGGCGCTGCCGCTACTGGTGGTGACTGGCCTGTTGGGCGGCTGCGCCACCCACAGCGATGGCAGCGCACCCCTCAATCAACGGACCTGGCCACTGTGCAGCCTGCTTGGCGGGCTGGTCGGCGGCGGCCTCGGGGCTATCGAGAGTTCCAGTTGGGCGGCCGGTGCTGGCGCCGCGGGGGCGATCGTCGGTGGCCTTGTCTGCTATGCCCAGGACGGCGACCAGGACGATGACGGTGTATTCGACCGCCGCGACCGTTGCCCCGACACCCCGGCCGGAACCCCGGTGAACCACATGGGGTGCCCAGTGCCGCAATATCCGCCGGCACAGACCCAGCCCGAGCCTGTAGCCGCCACCGCGCAAGTGATTACCCTCGACGACCAGGGCCAGGTGCTGTTCGCCTTCAATTCCGCTGAGCTCAATACCGGCGCGCAGCAGCGCCTGCAAAGCCTGCTGCCCAAGCTCAACGACCCCAGCGTTGTGAGCGTCAAGGTGATCGGCCATACCGACAGTGTCGGCTCCGATGCCTACAATCAGGGGCTGTCCGAGCGCCGTGCCAGCAGCGTGGCCGAGTACCTTATCAGCCAGGGGCTGGCGCCGCAGAAGGTGACCAGCCAGGGGCGTGGCGAGAGCGAACCGGTGGCTGACAACGACACCGACGAGGGCCGTGCGCAGAACCGACGGGTGGAACTGCACCTTAACTGAACACCCTCTGGCGCGCGCCCTTGCAACGGGGGTACTGTTGTCGACATGGCCCGCTCGGCGGGCCTTGCCGGCACAACAATAATGTCAGTGGGGGCGAGGGCATGAAGTTCATCCTGGGCTTGGGCAAGTTCCTGACCGTGGTGTTCTGGTGGGTGGTGCTGGTCAATCTGTTGATCCCGCAGCCGCTGCCGCTCAACCTGCTGATCAACGCTGCTGGCATTTGCCTGCTTGGCCTGCATGTGCTTGAAGTGCTGTGCTTCAACGCAAGCTTGCGCGGGCGCAGCCACCGCTGGTTCGACCGGTTGCAGATCCTGCTGACCGGTATCTTCCATGTCATGTCCATCCCCAAACCCGAAGAGGCGTCGCGCCGTGCGTAAACTGATGTTGCTGGCTGCCCTGGCCACGCCGATGGCCCAGGCCGAGAGCCTGGAAGTGGCTGCCCATTCGATGCTGCGCTTGCCCAACAAGGCTGCAAGCGTGCACCTGGAGCAGCTACGGGTGGCCGATTCTGCCACTTTGCTGTTGCCGGCCACGCTGACTGATTTAAAGATCGACCACCTTGAGCTTGGCCGTGATGCGCGCATTGCCATTGCCCCTGCCGCTGCGGGCTTGAGCATCGTGGCGGGCAGCGCAGCGCTTGGCGCGGGCAGCGAGTTCAGCGCTCCTGGCGCGCCGGGCAGTTACGAGCGCGCTGCGCGTCCGGGCCGGGACCTGGATATCCGCCTTGAAGCGCTGGAAGCTGAACGCTTGGTAATCGATGCGCGCGGCGGTGCGGGTGCGCCGGGTTACGTTGGGCTGGATGGCGCCAATGGCAAGGCCGGTGGCTGTACTTGGGGCCAGGCCAGCCGGGGTGCCAACGCTGATAACGGCGGCAATGGGCACGACGGGGCGGCTGGCGGGCGAGTGCGGCTGGCGCTGCCTCAAGGGTTTGCGCGCGAACGGGTTGAAGTGCGAGTCGATGGCGGGGCGCCGGGGCAAGGTGGCGCTGCCGGTGTGCCGGGTAAAGGTGGGGCGAGTAAAGGCTGCCTGGTTTATCGCACGGCCGCCGGAGCCAATGGGCGGCCCGGTCAGGCGGGTGAGCCTGGGCTGGCTGGGGCTGCTGGGGAGCTGATTCTGCAGCGGCTTTGAGGCCGGCTGGGGCTTGTGGAGTAAACGCGACCGTGGGGCCGCGCCCAGCCGCGATATCGGCGCCGTTTTACCCGGTCAGTGTAGGAGCGGCCTTGTGTCGCGAAAGGGGGGCGGAGCGCCCCCAGGATTTGTGCACCACGCTAATATCGCTGGGGCCGCTTCGCAGCCCTTTCGCGGCACAAGGCCGCTCCTACCTCGTGCGGCTTTTGGTTCATGTTGCTGGCGTTAGGGGGCAGAGATCGTCAGCTAGATCAAACCCAAAGCCGCGAACTGGCAACCGCCACAACCCCAACCCCGATCAGCAGATTAACCCCCACCATCCGTCGAATCCGCGCCAGCACCCCGGCCCCCGCAGCCCAATCCTCTGCCTGCACAGCCGCGCGCAGCTCAGGCAGCAGCAACGCCTGTACCCGCATGAACAAGGCGAACATCACGATCCCACCGCCGATCATCACCTGAACATACCGCGGTGCCGTCTCGAAGCCGACGAAGCGCAGGTGAATCATGCCCACCCCACTCACTGCCAGCACCACCACAGCAAGCCAGACCCATCCGAAAAAGCGTCGGAAAACTTCCACCCACAACCGCAGCCGCGCCGGCCCCTCAAGCGCTGAAACCATTGCCGGGCGCAGCACCAGCCAGGCGAAGAACATCCCGCCGACCCAAATCAGGGCAGCCAGAACATGCAGTGTATAGGGCAGGGCAAAGGCAACCATCCGGATCTCCATTCGGCACAAAGGGCAATAGCCGGGTATGATAGCCCCCCATGCGAAACACTGAAAATATATCCAGCCCTTCGGGCGTCCGCAGACCATGATCAGTACCGAACTCAAAGCCACCATCCAGGGCGCCTACTCGCGTTTCCTCGAAGCCAAAAGCCTCAAGCCGCGCTATGGCCAGCGCCTGATGATCGCCGAAGTCGCCAAGGTGCTCGGTGACATTGCCACCGACGACGAAGGCCGCCGTGCAGGCGAACCCGCCGTGGTAGCGGTCGAGGCCGGCACTGGTACCGGCAAGACCGTCGCCTACAGCCTGGCCGCCATTGCCGCCGCCAAGGCCGCAGGCAAGCGCCTGGTGATTGCCACCGCAACCGTGGCCCTGCAAGAGCAGATCGTGTTCAAGGACCTGCCCGACCTCATGCGCAACAGTGGGCTGAATTTCAGCTTTGCGCTGGCCAAGGGCCGTGGGCGCTATCTGTGCCTGTCCAAGCTCGACGTGCTGCTGCAAGAAGGCCACGCCCAGTCGGCCACCGCGCAGCTGTTCGAAGAAGAAGGCTTCCATATCGAAGTCGATGAGCGCAGCCAGAAGCTGTTCAACAGCATGATCGAAAAGCTCGCGGGCAACCGCTGGGACGGCGACCGCGACAGTTGGTCGGAAAACATCGAAGACCAGGACTGGGCGCGCCTGACCACTGACCACGGCCAGTGCACCGGCCGCCATTGCCCGAACTTCCAGCAGTGCGTGTTCTACAAGGCACGTGAAGGCATGGGCAAGGTCGATGTCATCGTCACCAACCACGACATGGTGCTGGCCGACCTTGCACTGGGTGGCGGCGCGGTGCTGCCCGACCCGCGTGACACCATGTACGTATTCGACGAAGGCCATCACCTGCCCGACAAGGCCATCGGCCACTTCGCCCATTACTCTCGCCTGCGCTCCACCTCCGACTGGCTTGAGCAAACCGCCAAGAACCTGACCAAGCTGTTGGCCCAGCACCCGCTGCCGGGCGACCTTGGCCGCTACATCGAACAGGTGCCGGAGCTTGCGCGTGAAGTGCGCACCCAGCAGCAGTTCATGTTCACCCTGTGCGAGCAGGTGGCCGATTTCCGTGCCGGCGAAGACATGGAAGGCCGTGACCGGCCGCGCTACCGTTTCGAAGGCGGTGTGGTGCCCGAGCAAATCCGCGAAGTCGGCATCGAGCTGAAAAAAGGCTTTGCCCGCCTCAACGACCTGTTCACCCGTCTGGCCGACCTGCTCAAGGAAGGCATGGACGGCGAAAGCAGCATTGGCATCGCCAGCCACCAGGCCGAAGAGTGGTACCCGCTGTTCGGCAGCCTGGTCACCCGCGCCCAGGGCAACTGGGAGCTATGGACCGCCTTCACCGCCGAAGACCCGGAAGACAGCCCGCCGATGGCGCGCTGGTTGACCCTGGCCGAAACCGGCGCGTTGTTCGATATCGAGGTCAACGCCAGCCCCATCCTGGCTGCCGAGATGCTGCGGCGCAATCTGTGGAATGTCGCCTTCGGCGCGCTGGTCACTTCGGCCACGCTGACCGCGCTGGGCAAGTTCGACCGCTTCCGCATGCGTTCGGGGCTGCCGCGTGATGCGGTGCAGTGCGTGGTACCCAGCCCGTTCGTGCACGATGACGCAGGCGTGCTGCGGGTGCCGGACCTGGGTGCCGACCCGCGCGATGCCACGGCGCATACCGCGGCGATCATTCGCGAGCTACCTGGCATTGTCGAGGGTGCTCGCGGCGCGCTGATCCTGTTCTCTTCGCGCAAGCAGATGCAGGATGTATTCGACGGCCTGGACCGCGACTGGCGCAAGCTGGTGCTGATCCAGGGCAACCTGTCCAAGCAGGAAACCCTGAACAAGCACAAGGCGCGGGTCGACGATGGCCAGCACAGCGTGCTGTTCGGCCTGGCAAGCTTCGCCGAAGGTGTCGACTTGCCGGGTGCCTACTGTGAACACGTGGTTATCGCCAAGATCCCCTTCGCGGTGCCCGATGATCCGGTCGAGGCTGCGCTGGCCGAGTGGATCGAGGCCCGTGGCGGCAACCCGTTCATGGAAATCGCCGTACCTGACGCTTCGCTGCGCCTGATCCAGGCCTGCGGCCGCCTGCTGCGTACCGAGCAGGACCGTGGTGTCATCACCTTGCTCGACCGGCGCCTGGTCACCCAGCGCTACGGCAAGGCTATTCTCAATGCACTTCCGCCGTTCCGGCGCGAAATCAGCTGACCGCCGGAGCAAGACGCACCGGCGTGCTGTCCATGACTGAGTTGCGAACCCATGAGGGTTCAGAAGGAGAGCTACCGCCCCATGATCCGTCGCACCCTACCTGCCATGCTTACCCTGTTGTTCAGCGCGCCGTTGCTCGCCGGGCAACAGACACTGTTCAGTTTCGTGCGCCCTGCCTCGGTGGTGAACGTCACCACCCAGGACGCCGGGATGCCGCAGTACAACGCAGAGCAAACCGCCGAAGGCGAGGTGCTGCGGCGGGTGGTATTCAACCCCGTGGCCCAGCCGACGCTGCGCCTGGCGCCGCCAAGCGGCGCGTGGGACTGGTCGGCCGGGCAGTTCCTCACCCTGCGCCTGCAAAGCGGCATGGATTGGGCGCTGACGGTAGATGTCACCGTTCAGGGTAGCGATGGCCGCACGCTGACCAGCCGCGTCGACCTGCCGGCCGGCCCGGCGCAGACGGTAATGGTTCCGCTGGTCGCCCGGTCGCCGCTAAGCCAGGGCATGCGCGCCGGCCCGCCGATGCCTTGGAGCCACGGCGGCGAGCGCCTGCTGCTGGCCAGCAGCAAGGGTGAAGTGGACCTCAAGCAGGTCACCTCGGTGAGCCTGAGCATCCCCAACCCGAATGTTGCCCAGAGCCTGCTGATCGAGCGCGTAGGCCTGCAAGACGATGACCTTGCATTCAAGGCTGCCTACAGCGAGCTGATCGACGGCTTTGGCCAGTCGACACGCGGCAACTGGCCAGAAAAGGTCAGCAGCGACGAGCAGCTCAAGGCTGCCAGCCTGCGTGAGCAGCCGCAGCTCAAGGCCTGGCTGGCCGAACGCGACAAGCTCGGCCTGGACCCATACGGCGGTGTGCAGGCAGGCCCCGCGTTCGATGCCAAAGGGTTCTTCCGTACCGAAAAACGTGACGGGCGCTGGTACCTGGTGACACCGGACGGCCACCCGTTCTATTCGCTTGGGGTCAATGCCGTTGCGCCAGACGGCGGGCGCACCTATGTTCAGGGCCGTGAGGGCATGTTCAAAAACCTGCCAGGCGAGGGCCAGGCGCTGGCTGCTTTTTATGGCCAGGGCAATAACGACGATGGCAACACGTCCTCTCAGGGCCGCCACTTCAAGCAGGGGCGCTGGTTCGACTTCTACAGTGCCAATCTGCAGCGCACCTATGCCAAACCGTGCCAGGCCGATGCCCAGGCTGCCCCATGCCCGCCACTGGCATTCGATGCCGCGCGCTGGCAGGCGCATACCCTCGACCGCTTGCAGGCGTGGGGTTTCAACACCTTGGGCAATTGGAGCGACCCGTCGTTTGAACACGCCCAGCGCATGCCCTACACGCTGCCACTGTCGATCGTTGGCGACTACGCCAGCATCAGCACCGGCATGGACTGGTGGGGGCGCATGCCCGACCCGTTCGACCCGCGCTTTGCCATGGCCACCGAACGCGCCGTGGCCATTGCCGCACGCGACCACCGCGATGACCCTTGGCTGATTGGTTATTTTGCCGACAACGAACTGGCCTGGGCTGCGCCGGGTGCAGACCCCAAAGCCCGCTATGGCCTGGCGTTCGGCACCTTGCGCCTGACCACCGACGTGCCGGCCAAGCGCGCCTTCCTTAAACAGTTGCGCGACAAGTACCGCAACCAGGACGGCCTTTCCAAAGCTTGGGGCATCGAGCTCAGTGCCTGGGAGTTGATGGAAGACCCAGGCTTCGAGGCGCCACTGCCCAACCCGGAACACCCGGAAATCGAGCGTGACTACCAGTACTTCCAGCAGGTATTCGCTGAAACCTACTTCAAGACCATCGCCGATGCCCTCAACTGGCACGCGCCCAACCACCTGCTGCTGGGCGGGCGCTTTGCGCAGAGTACGCCGGAAGCGGTCAAGGCCTGCGCGCGTTACTGTGACGTGCTGAGCTTCAACTTCTATACCCTCAAACCGCAGGACGGTTACGATTTC
Organism: Pseudomonas sp. SWRI51; assembly: GCF_014268825.1. Lineage (NCBI taxonomy): Bacteria > Pseudomonadati > Pseudomonadota > Gammaproteobacteria > Pseudomonadales > Pseudomonadaceae > Pseudomonas > Pseudomonas sp. SWRI51. The sequence goes on from NZ_JABWRG010000003.1 coordinate 154,932, forward strand.
GAGCGCCTGGCCGAGTTGGACAAGCCGGTGCTGGTATCGGAGTTTCAGTTCGGTTCGCGTGATCGCGGCCCGTTCTGGCCAGGTCCGGTCGAAGTTGCGCGGGAAGAGGAGCGGGGCCCTGCGTACGGCAACTTCCTCAAGGCGGCGTTGGCCCAGCCCATGATTGTCGGGGCGCACTGGTTCCAGTACCTCGACCAGCCGGCCAGCGGCCGGTTGCTCGACGGCGAAAACGGCCACCTTGGGCTTGTGGCCATCACCGATGTGGCCTACCCGGGCTTCGTCGAAGCCGTGCGAAAGAGCAACCTGCAAGCCGTTGGTCAGTTGCGCACCGTGTTGCAGAAACCGGCGCAGTAAGCGGGTCGGGCGGGGCAGGAGTGGGCGATTCCGCGGCTTTATCGAGGGCCATCCAGTAGGCAAACCGCCCAACTACTGAAACAATGCACGCCTTTGCCAGTCAGGTCGTACGGAGAGGTAGCGGGTGCAGATCCAGGGTCACTATGAGCTGAAGTTCGAGGCGGTGCGCGATGCCTTCGCCGCGTTGTTCGAGGATCCCCAGGAGCGTGGCGCTGCGCTGTGCATCCAGGTCGGCGGCGAGACCGTTGTCGACCTGTGGGCCGGCACCGCCGACAAGGACGGCCAGCAGGCGTGGCACAGCGATACCATTGCCAACCTGTTCTCCTGCACCAAGACGTTCACGGCCGTCACCGCCCTGCAACTGGTCGGGGAAGGCAAGCTGGCGCTGGATGCACCGGTAGCGCGTTACTGGCCCGAGTTTACCCAGGCCGACAAGGGCAGCATCACCCTGCGCCAGTTGCTCAGCCATCGCGCCGGCCTGCCGGCCATCCGCCAACTGCTGCCCGCCGAGATGCTTTACGACTGGCAGGGCATGGTCGATGCCTTGGCCGCCGAAGCACCCTGGTGGACGCCCGGCAGCGAACACGGTTACGCCGCCATCACCTATGGCTGGCTGATCGGTGAGCTGATTCGCCGCGCCGACGGTCGTGGCCCTGGTGATTCGATTGTCGCCCGCACCGCCAGGCCGCTGGGCCTGGACTTCCATGTTGGCCTTGCCGATGAAGAGTTCCACCGGGTGGCGCATATTGCCCGTGGCAAGGGCAATGCCGGCGATGCCGCTGCCCAGCGCCTGCTGCAGGTGACGATGCGTGAGCCCGAGGCGTTGTCGACGCGCGCCTTTACCAACCCGCCGGCAATTCTTACCAGTACCAACAAGCCTGAATGGCGGCGCATGCAGCAGCCTGCGGCCAACGGGCACGGCAACGCCCGTAGCCTGGCCGGTTTTTATGCCGGGCTGCTTGATGGCAGCTTGCTCGAATCCGAACTACTGGATGAGCTGACCCGTGAACACAGCCTGGGCCAGGACCGCACCTTGCTCACCCAGACGCGCTTCGGCCTGGGCTGCATGCTCGACCAGCCCACGGTGGCCAATGCCACCTTCGGCCTTGGCGCCCGTGCCTTCGGCCACCCGGGGGCAGGCGGCTCGGTTGGCTTTGCCGACCCGGAGCACGACGTGGCTTTTGGCTTTGTCACCAATACCCTCGGCCCTTATGTGCTGATGGACCCGCGCGCGCAACAACTGGTGCGGGTGTTGGGCACCTGCCTTTGATCGGGTAACGCGGGTATTGCCTGCGGCCTTTGACTATCCTCAATGCCAACGCCTCACCCGTGTGGGCAAAATATCCTTCTATTTCATGGTGTATCGCTGATGTCTTCACATAAAACCTTAGCACTCGCGCTGTGCCTGGCCATGACCGGCTGCGCCAGCCATTCGCAGGACGCGTCCAAAGACAGCGGCCTGAGCTGGTGGCCATTTGGTTCGGACGCAGTCGCCGACAAGGAAGTGAAGGGCGCTGTTACCGAGAACGTGGCCAAGGCCGATGCCAAATCAGAAAGCGGCAGCCGTTGGTGGTGGCCGTTTGGCGGTGACGACAGCAAGGCGCAAGCCGCTGCCGTGCCGAAAATCGACCACAAGGCCACCCAGGCCTGGCTCGACCAGTACGAACCTAAAGTGCGCGAGGCCATCAAGGGCAGCAAGTTCGAGCTGGAGCGCCGTGAAGATGTGCTGGCGGTGACCATCCCGGTGGACGGGGCCTACAACCCTGACCGCCCGAACATGCTGCTGCCACTGACCCTCGGCCCGATTACCCAGGTGGCCAAGGCCATCGAGACCGACAACAAGACCGCCATTCTGATTCTCGGCCATGCCGACAGCAGTGGCGCCACGGCTGCCAACCAGAAGCTCAGCCTGGAGCGCGCAGCCTCGGTCTCGGCGATCTTCCGTCTTAGCGGCCTGAAACGTGACCGCCTGATGCTCAAGGGCATGGGCTCGGTCATGCCACGTGCGGCCAACGACAGCGCTGCCGGCCGGGCCTTGAACCGCCGTGTCGAGCTGCTGCTGACGCCGCAGGACACCATGGTTGCCCTGCTGGCCAAGTACCAACAACCTGCCCAGGCGCCTCAGCCAGCCGCGATGGTTGCCACGCAGGACGCCAAGGCGCCGGCCGCCGCTGCCGCTAAACCTGCGGCCAAGCCCGCTGCCAAACCGGCCGCCAAGGCTGCAGCAAAACCTGCTGCGAAAAAAACCGTAGCCAAGGCCAAGGCGCCAGCCAAGGCCACCGCTGCCGCCAAGAAAGCACCTGCAGCAGCCAAGCCTGCCGCAAAAAAGGCAACCACCGACAAGAAAGTTGCCGCCAATAGCCCTGCGAAGACCAACTGATCGTCAAGGAACCGCAGCAATGACCCAAACCCTGGCCGATATGCGCCGCGACTACACCCGTGATGGCCTGGCCGAAGCCCAGGCTCCGGGGGAGCCGTTCGCCTTGTTCCATCACTGGTTCGCTGATGCGGTGAAAACCGAGCAGTTGCCGGTGGAGGCCAACGCCATGACCCTGGCGACCGTCGACGCCGAGGGTCGCCCACATTGCCGGGTGCTGTTGCTCAAGGCCCTGGATGCGCGTGGGTTCACCTTCTTTACCAACTACACCAGTGCCAAGGGCCAGCATCTGGCGGCCAACCCGTTTGCCGCCATGACGTTCTTCTGGCCGGCGCTGGAACGCCAGGTGCGTATCGAGGGGCGGGTGGAGAAGGTCACGGCCAAGGAGTCGGACGACTATTACCAGGTGCGTCCACTGGGCAGCCGCCTGGGGGCCTGGGCTTCGCCGCAGAGCCAGGTCATTGCTGATCGGGAAGAACTCGAAGGGCTGGTCAAGGCCACCGAGGCGCGCTTCACCGACACCCAGCCGCATTGCCCGGAACACTGGGGAGGCTACCGTTTGCTGCCCGAGCGCATCGAGTTCTGGCAGGGCCGCGCCAGCCGTCTGCATGATCGCCTCAACTACCGCCTGGTAGAGGGGCAATGGCAGCGCGAGCGCCTGGCGCCGTAATGCCCAAGGGGGCCGTAACGCGGCCCCTGTCTACGGTTGTCTTGCCGCTTCGCGTTGCAGCCAGGCTGGCAGGTCCTTGCGTTTTACCTTCTCCCGCTGCGCCCGCTGCAGCAATTGCAGCATGTGCTCGCGCCGCGCGGGGTCGCTGCCGGCCATCGACAAGGCCAGATCGCGGTCCATCCAACGGCGCATGCGCACGTACAGCCAACCGTGGAAATACAGGCCAGCCACTGTGGCCACGACAACGATGAAGTAATCCATGACTATCCTTGGTCCAACCTGTTGAGTCCGGTCTGCAGCCGCTGTTTGGCTGTACCCGAGCTGAATGAGAACAAATTTGTCATCGTTGCGCCGTGACACCGGTCATGGTGCAGAGTCTAATAGTCACCTGTCTTTTGGAGATTGTCCTCATGCGTAAATCCGTTTTGCTGGTGGCGAGCTTCACCACCATGGCCCTGCTGCTGGGCGGCTGCCAGTCGTCGCTGACCGGCGACAGCTACTCCCGTGATGAGGCCCGCCGCGTGCAGACCGTGCGTATGGGTACCATCGAATCCTTGCGCCCCGTGAAAATCGAGGGCACCAAGACCCCAATTGGCGGTGGCGCTGGCGCCATTGTCGGTGGTGTGGCCGGTTCGGCAGTTGGTGGCGGCCGTGGCAGCATCGTGGCTGCGGTGATCGGTGCGGTTGCCGGTGGCCTGGCCGGTTCCGCGGCTGAAGAAGGCCTGACCCGCACCCAGGGTGTGGAAATTACTGTCCGTGAAGATGACGGCAGCATGCGTGCTTATGTGCAGCAGGTGCAGCAGAACGAAATCTTCCGGGTCGGCGAGCGCGTGCGCATCATGACCGTGGATGGCACCAGCCGCGTCAGCCACTGACTGCAGCCGTAAAAACAAAACCCCGAACCGGCCTGGCCGATTCGGGGTTTTTTATTGGACGCTATCGCCGTATGCAGGCTTACAGCCCGAGCATGTCCCGCGCGACTGCTTCGGCGATGCGGATGCCGTCGACACCCGCCGACAGAATGCCGCCCGCGTAGCCTGCGCCTTCACCTGCCGGGAACAGCCCCTTGAGGTTAAGGCTCTGGTAGTCGTCGCCACGGGTAATGCGCAGTGGCGAGGAGGTGCGCGTCTCGATGCCGGTGAGCACCGCGTCATGCAGGTTGTAGCCTTTGATCTGGCGGTCGAAGGCCGGCAGTGCCTCGCGGATGGCCTCGATGGCAAACGCCGGCAGGGCTTCGGCCAGGTCGACCAGGGTGACGCCCGGCTTGTAGGAGGGGTCGACGCTGCCAAGGGCCTTGGAAGGGCGCCCGGCGACAAAGTCACCGACCAGTTGCGCGGGGGCGTGGTAATTGCTGCCACCCATCACATAGGCGTGGGCTTCGAGGCGCTCTTGCAGCTCGATGCCGGCCAGCGGGCTGCCCGGGTAATCGCGCTCGGGGTCGATACCCACGACGATGCCCGAGTTGGCATTGCGCTCGTTGCGCGAATACTGGCTCATGCCGTTGGTGACGACGCGGCCCGGCTCGCTGGTGGCGGCGACCACGGTGCCGCCTGGGCACATGCAGAAACTGTACACCGAGCGGCCGTTCTTGGCGTGATACACCAGTTTGTAGTCGGCAGCTCCCAGTTTCGGGTGGCCTGCGTATTTGCCCAGGCGCGCCTTGTCGATCAGCGACTGCGGGTGCTCGATACGGAACCCAACCGAGAACGGCTTGGCTTCCATGAACACGCCCTTGGCGTGGAGCATGCGGAAGGTATCGCGGGCGCTGTGGCCCAGGGCCAGCACCACATGGCGTGAGTGCAGTTGTTCGCCGCTCTCCAGCACCACACCGGTCAGTTGCTCGCCCTCGGTGAGCAGGTCGGTGACTTTTTCCTGGAAGCGCACTTCGCCGCCCAGGTTGATGATTTCTTCGCGCATCTTCTCGACCATGCTGGTCAGGCGGAAGGTGCCGATGTGCGGCTTGTTGATGTACAGGATCTCGTCCGGCGCGCCGGCTTTGACGAACTCTTCGAGCACCTTGCGGCCGTGGTGCTGCGGGTCCTTGATCTGGCTGTACAGCTTGCCGTCGGAGAAGGTGCCGGCGCCGCCTTCGCCAAACTGCACGTTGGACTCGGGGTTGAGCTCGCTTTTGCGCCACAGGCCCCAGGTGTCCTTGGTGCGCTGGCGCACTTCCTTGCCGCGTTCGAGCACGATCGGCTTGAAGCCCATTTGCGCCAACAGCAGGCCGGCGAAGATGCCGCACGGCCCGAAGCCGACCACGATGGGGCGGGCCTGGGCGGTGTCGCTTGCATGGCCGACGAACTTGTAGGTGACGTCTGGGGCGACGCTGATCTTGGTGTCATCGGCGTGCTTGCGCAGCAGTTCTTCTTCGTTGCTGGCGTGCAGGTCGATGGTGTAGATGAACAGCAGCTCGCTGTTTTTCTTGCGCGCATCGTAGCTGCGTTTGAACAGGGTGAAGCTGAGCAGTTGCTCATCAAGGATGCCCAGGCGCGCGACGATGGCTTGGCGCAGGTCGTCGTCGGTATGGTCCAGGGGCAGCTTCAGTTCAGTGATTCGTAGCATGGCAGGGTCCAGTATCCCGGCCATGGGCGGCCGGCGGCTTTACACAAACCGCCAAGTATAAGCTGTTCGCCGCCCCGACTGGCAGGATAAAACCGCCCAGTGGTCAGAGGTCGCGTGCACCGCCGTAGTAGGCGCAGCCTTGTACGCTCTTGCCGTCGATGCGCAGCTCTGCCTTGAGGTGGCGAATGGCACCGGTTACCGGGTCGACGCAGCGCTGCGGGGCAACCCACAGCTCAACCCGCTGGCCATTGGCTTCGCTGGACAGGCTCAGGCCACCGCCGGGCATTTGTTCTTCCAGAAACGGCAACGGCAGTGGCGCCTGGCCTTCACGGTTGAGCACCATGCCTTTGCCGCTGGCCTTGATGTCCCAGGCGGGGTGCTGGCCGTCGGCGCGCAGGGTGAGCTGTTTGAAGTTGGGGTCTTCGCAGCTGCGGGTAGTGGGTTCCAGGCGGTACAGGCGGGTCACGTCGACCTGGCCGTCGCTGCCGGCCTGCTTGCTGCCGGCCAGGCGCCCACGCAGGTCGGCGAACAGTTTGTCGCCGGGGGATTTGGCGAGGTTTGCGGCTTCTTGAAGGATGGCGGTGCCGCCTGCGTCTTTGATCACGAACTGGCGTGCTTCAGTGCAGGGTTTGAACAGCAGGTGGCCGCCGGCTGCGCTCAGTTCACCTTGCATGCGCGTGGTGCCCAGGTTTGGGTCTGCGGGTTTCTCGGCGAGCATCTGGCAGCCGGCGAACAGCGGCAGCAGGGCAGTGAGCAGCAGGGGGGTGAGGCGCATTGGGCGGGCTCCGGGAAACTGTACAAAAGAGGCGCCACGTTACTGAGGGTGCAGTGGGATCACAAGGGCTTATCGCGGGGCAAGCCCGCCAGCCGAGTTTTGGAGCCCAGTTCTGTGCAGGCCCGTGCTGGCCTCATCGCAGGCTGTCGCCAGCTCCCACAGGTATCTTGGCCAGATCTCAACATTGTGGCTGAGAGGGGGCTCTGTGGGAGACTCTATGGTTTTGTACAACCTTGTTTTCGCCAGCCATATCTCCTTGTGGCGAGCGGGCTTGTCCCGCGTTGGGCTGCGCAGCAGCCCCTTGGGTTTTCAGGGCTGCTGCGC
>NZ_JABWRG010000030.1:0-46007 GCF_014268825.1 Pseudomonas sp. SWRI51
TTCGCAGCCCTTCGCGACACAAGGCCGCTCCTACACAATCAAAAGCGACTTGCCCGAAACCATAGAATCTCCCACAGAGACCGCGCACAGCCGCAATATTGAGGCCTTGCCTGGAACCTGTGGGAGCTGGCGCCAGCCTGCGATGAGGCCAGCACAGGCTGGCGCAAAACCATAAATCCCCCATAAGACCTGTGCCACGGCCACCGATCTCACGGCCCGACCTGCCCTAAAATCTACGCTGTCTTCCAGCCCTCATCTACACCGTATCTACCTTCAACGAATGGTCATCGAGCATCCCGTTGATGATGGTCGCGGTGTCATGCCCTGCCGCAATCACCCCGCCCGCTCCCGCCGTCACCCCGTAATGCTGCGCCAGGTCCACCCCGGCAAGCTCGATGGTCTGGGTCGGCGACGCCCCTGCGACACTGCTGACCTCGATGGTCGAAACCACCGCAGCCCCGCTGCCACTGACCTTGAACTGCAGGAAATCATCCAGCGACGCACCGCTGGCCTGCTCACCCTGCAGCAGCTGCGACAGGTCCAGATGATCACTACCCGGGGCAAAGGCGGTAATGGTGTCATGCCCGCTATCACCCTTGTGCCAGACGAACGTATCGCTGCCAGCGCCGCCAGCCTGCCCGTTGTCAGCCGCGATACCCGCTAGCGTGTCGTGGTCGTCAGGCCCGATCAGGTTACCAATGGCAGGCGCCGGTTCGCCGTGCCCCTGCCCGGCACCTGCCGGAGCCTTGGCCTGGCTGTGCGCATCGGGTTGATCGTGGGCGGCAGCGGGCTGCTGATGGTGCTGGCCGCCCGCACCGCGGTCAGCCGGTGTGTCGTCATGGCGCACGGCATGGCTCGGCTCGACAGGCGCCTGGCTGGCAGGGCTGTGCTCCAGCGCCAAGCTCAGCTTGTAGGGTTCGGCCCCCGTGCCCGCGCCATTCTCGCTATTGACCACACGGATGCTGTACACCCCGTCATGGCCTGCCGTGAAGCTGCCGCCGTCGGCTAGCGGCTGGTAGACGCCATTGGCGTCCTTCCAGGCCAGCGCCAGGTTGGCGGCCGGGCGATCATGGTCAAGGGTCAGGGTTTCGCCTTTGTGCAGGGCCACGCTGAAGTGCTCCTCGCCCGATGCCGTGCCCACTGCGCCCAGGTAGCCGGCGACCACCAGCGCGGCGGTCATGCTGCCGGACAGGTTGCTGAACTCGCTGCGGGCGAGGTCCCGCTGCGGGCTGGCGGCCTTGTCGCTGGCATCGAAACGGATCAGTTGCGCGCCCCCGGACTCATCGGCCCTGCCCCCATGGCCAACCCCTTGGCCACGCTCATCGTCGGCGCAATCCACGGGTTTACCGCTGTGCACATTGACGGTGATGGTAGTGGTGCTCTCGTCGCCGTCGGCATCACGGATGGTGTAGACGAAGGTGTCGCTGGCCCACTCCGGCTGGTGATGGCCACCGTTGGTGGCGTGATAGGTGCCGTTGCCCTGGGAGTCGAGGGTCAGGTAGCCGTACTGGCCGAGGATCTTGTCGCCGACATGGCCAATGGCCGAAGTCGATGTGTCGTTGCCCGCCCGCACCCCCACCACATACTGGCTGTCTGCACGCACATCGGCGCCGACAACATCATTGGCCAGCACATTGCCAGTCACGCTGCTGCCCTGATTGACGTCGGCAAAGTCGCAATGCGCCTTGGGCACATCGTCGACGATGCTGATGACAATCGTGCTGCTGGTGGTGTGCCCCGCCGCGTCCCTCACCTGGTAGGTGAAGCTTTCGGTCAGTACGTTCGGGCCATCGTTGATGTGATTGGGCGAGTTCGGCGCCGAGGTCAAGGTGTAGGTATAGCTGCCATCGGGGTTCAGCAGAATCTGCCCATATTGGCCGGCGGCATTGCCCACCAGGCTGAACGTCAGCGCGCCAACGCCGCCCGTCACTGCATTGGCAAGCGAGCCCGAAGCGGTTTCGGCACTGGAATGCGGGTCACTGCCGAGCACCGTGCCGGGCGCCAGGTCGTCACCGGTCTTGCACATATCCAAGGCTTTTTCGTACACCGTGACTTCACTGTCGACACCGGCGATCAGTTTGCTTTCCTGCACGTTGATCTGCAGCACCGTGGTGCTCTCGTCACCGTCGGCATCGCGAATGGTGTAGACGAAGCTGTCATACGCCCAGGGCGGCAGCACGCTGTTGGCGTTGGCGTGGTAAGTGGCGTTGCCTTGCGCATCGAGCGTCAGGTAGCCGTACAGGCCGTCGATCTGGTCACCGACATGGCCCGTGGCCGCACTTGAGGTGTCGTGGCCGGCGCGCACGCCAACCACATACTGGCCATCTGCGCGCATATCCGCGCCGATCACATCATTGGCCAGCACATTGCCGCTCACCGCCGCACCTTGGGTGACATCGGCATAGTCGCAATGGGCTTTGGGTACGTCATCGACGATGTTGATGACGATGGTGCTGCTAGTGGTATTACCCAGCGAATCCTTCACCTGGTAGGTGAAGCTTTCGGTGATCACATTTGGCCCGTCGTTGACGTGGTTCGGCGAGTTGGGCGCTGAGGTCAATGTGTAGGTATAGCTGCCGTCGGGGTTGAGCAGAATCTGCCCGTACTGGCCGACAGCGTTGCCCACCAAGGTGAAGCTCAGTGCGCCTACACCGCCGTGCACCACGTTGGCCAGCGAGCCGGATGCGGTTTCGGCGGGCGAATGCGGGTCGCTGCCGAGCACATTACCGGGCGCCAGGTCGTCGCCGGTCTTGCACAGGTCCAGGGCTTTTTCGTAGACGGTTACGTCATCCTGGCCCGCCACCAGCTTGCAGTCCTGAACATTGATGGTGATGGTCGTGGTGCTTTCGTCGCCATCGGCATCGCGGATGGTGTAGACGAACGTGTCGCTCGCCCACTGCGGCAGGTCCTGGTTGGCATTGGCGTGGTAGGTGCCGACGCCGTTGGCATCGAGTACCAGGTAGCCATAATGGCCGGCGATCGGGTCGCCCAGGTTGCCGATGGCCGAGGACGAAGTGTCGTTACCTGCGCGCACGCCTACCACATACTGGCCGTCTGCTCGCACGTCGGCGCCGACCACATCGTTGGCCAGCACATTGCCGGTCACGCTGCCGCCCTCGCTGACATCGGCGTAGTCGCAATGGGCCTTGGGCACGTCGTCGACGATGTTGATCACGATGGTGCTGCTGGTGGTATTGCCGAGCGAGTCCTTCACCTGGTAGGTGAAACTTTCGGTAATGATATTTGGCCCGTCGTTGACGTGGTTCGGCGAGTTGGGCGCTGAGGTCAATGTGTAGGTATAGCTGCCGTCGGGGTTGAGCAGAATCTGCCCGTACTGGCCGACAGCATTGCCTACCAAGGTGAAGGTCAGTGCCCCCACGCCCCCTTGCACCACACCGGCCAGCGAGCCAGAGGCCGTTTCGGCGGGTGAATGCGGGTCGCTGCCGACCACATTGCCAGGCGCCAGATCGTCGCCGGTCTGGCACAGGTCCAGGGCTTTTTCGTAGACAGTCACGTCATCCTGGCCCGCCACCAGTTTGCAGTCCTGCACATTGATGGTGATGGTCGTGGTGCTTTCGTCGCCATCGGCATCGCGGATGGTGTAGACGAATGTGTCAGTGGCCCACTGCGGCAGGTCCTGGTTGGCGTTGGCGTGATAAGTGCCCACGCCATTGGCATCGAGGGTCAGATAGCCATACTGGCCGGCGATCGGGTCGCCCAGGTTGCCGATGGCCGAGGACGAGGTGTCGTTACCGGCGCGCACGCCTACCACGTACTGCCCGTCGGCTCGCACATCCGCCCCGGTGGTGTCGTTGTCCAGCACGTTGCCGGTCACGCTGCCGCCTTCGCTGACATCGGCAAAGTCGCAATGGTCCTTGGGCACATCATCGACGATGGTGACGTCCAACGAGCCGGTGGCGGTGTCGCCGTCACTGTCGGTCGCGGTGACAGTGAAATGCTCTTGCAGGCTGTTGGTGCCGTCGGCGTTGGGGTGGGTTTCGTTGTCGAGCAGCTGGTAGGTGTAGCTGACGACGCCGGTGTCGGGGTTGTAGCCGGTAATGGTCAGGGTGTTGCCAAGCGGCGTGGTCACCGACTGCGGGAAACCTGCCGGGGCGCCGTCGGCAACCAGGGTCAAGCCCGCTACGGTCAGGGTTTTCAGGCCATCCGGGGCGTTGACGGTGAAGGTGCCGCCTTGGGTCAGGGCGCCAGGGTTGGGCGCGCTGCCGTCGTCCAGGTTCTTCTCGAAGACCTTCACCTCACCGCCCTCGACATCCAGGCCACAGAGTTTTACCGGGTCGTCGAGGTTGTTGATATCCAGCGTCAGGGTCGCGCTGCTGGTGTCGCCGTCGGCGTCCTTGATGGTGTAGGCAAAATGCTCCACGCCGACGCCGCCGCCGAGCAGGTTCTTGAAGTCCGGGTCGCTGGTGTCGAGGGTGTAGGTATACGTGCCATCGGCGTTGAGCACCAAGGTGCCGTAAGTACCGGTGAAGGTGCCGCCCTGCACCATGCCGCCTTCGACCCGGTCGGCGCCCTGGATGTCGTTGTCCAGCACATTGCCGGTGAGCTGGGTGTTCAGCTCGGTGGCCGGGGTCGGGTTGTGGTCATCCACGGCGTGGGGCACGTCATCGATGATGTTCACATCCAGCGAGCCGCTGGCCACATCACCGTCGGTGTCGCTGACCAGCACCGGGAAGTGTTCGCCAAGTACGTTGGTGCCGGCGCCGTCGGGGTGCTGCTCGGCGCCGGTGAGGGTGTAGCTGTAGCTCACCACGCCAGTGGTCGGGTTGTAGCCGGTGATGGTGAGGATGTTGCCAAGCTCGGTAACGATAAACTGGCCGACGCCGGTCACGTTGCCGGCAGTGACCACGTTGATGCCGCCGACACTGAGGTTGAACACCCCATCCGGCGCGACCACGGTGAAGCTGCCGCTCTGGGTGAGTTGCCCTGGCGCATTGACCGAGCCCAACGGCAGGTTGGCTTCGTTGAGGGTCAGTTCGGCAGGTTCCACGCTCAGCCCTTCAAGGCTTACCGGGTGATCTGGCGTTGGGCCGGGAGTGCCGGTGCCGGCGCCATCGTCGTTGTCGCGGTCCCCCAGGTAATTCAGGGCAAGCTCGGGGAGGTTGTTGAAGCCTGCGGTAGGGAAGCCGATGGTGGGGTCAACCCGCCCAGCAACTTCGGTCAGCAGCACGAAACTGTGCCCGCCGCCCAATGCGCCGACGCTGCCAGGGTTGCCACCGGCAGCGGTGGCTTCGGCATCCTGGGTCGGGTCACCACCAGCAGCGATGGCCCGCTGCAGTTGCTCGACATCGGTCAGTTGCGCCTCGCTGGGCACCGCATCCGGGGTATCGACATGGGGCGCGCGGTTGGCCAGCAACTGCGGCGTCATCTCCAGGCTGCTGTCGCGGCCAAGGGTCAGCTCGGCACCATTTTGCAGATGCACGGCTACCGCACCGGTCGCACCGGTTTCAAGCTGCTCGCCGGCATATAGCCGGTCGCCTTCGACCAGTAACCGACGCTGGCCGTCATCGCCAATCGCCATTACCTGCCCGACCACCTTGCTGACCACGCCAACTAATTTGGCCATGAGTGCATGCCTCCCCTGCCGCTGGACTTTTTACAGTTCAAGGCGTGGCGGGCAGAGATTCCAGACGACCGGCCAGCATGGCTGGCAAGCGGAACGTCGCTGTCACCCAGGCAAGAATCACCCGTTTTTAGTGACGATTACGGCAATAGCAGTAATGGGTAATGGCAAGCTCAAAGTGCCAATTTATTGTCGCCAATTACCGCCAGCGCTTTTCTCCCCGTGTCCTCTGCTGCAAAAAAACTGGAACTTTCATCGAAGCCCGACAACCTGAGCGTTGCAGCCGGTTGAGCGAGCCACCTGAGAGCAACAATGTCGTGCTTTGCTTAGACCGCATAAGTTTTTTTTCGCATATACCTTATGAAGAAATCTTCTTAGCTAGGCCCATAAATGTTCTTAGCTAGGTTGTTACAAGCCTGAAACGGTTTGACTCTTATTTTTCGTCATTTTTTTGGCGATTGCAGGACCATTTTGAGACCAGGGAGAAGTACCCCATGCGCGTTTTAACCCCCATCACCGGTGCGATTTTATTGGCTATGACGTGCGCCAATACCCAGGCGATGTCACTTAACGAGGCCGTACAGAGCGCGGTGGATTACCACCCGCAGATCAGTTCGTATCGCAACAGCAGGCTCTCGGCTGATGAGGATGTGAAGTTCGCTCGCGGCGGGTACTTTCCCACGGTCGACCTGGTCGCAGGCTACGGGCGCCAGCGCTCGGACAACCTCAACACCCGCGGACTCAATGCCGACGGCACCCGCAACCACGACAAGGCCACCCTCAACTACACCCAGTCGGAGCTGCGCCTGCGGCAGATGATCTTCGACGGCTTCAACACCTCCAATGAAGTGGGTAGAACTGAAGCGGTGTCCAACTCGCGGGCCTACTACACCCAGGCCATCGCCCAGGACGTGGCACTGCGCACCGTCGAGGTGTACCTCGAAGTCCTGAAACGCCGTGAACTGGTCACCCTGGCCCGCAACAACCTGCAGGCGCACCTGCGGGTCAACGACCAGATCGGCCTGCGCAGCGAACGCGGCGTTGGCAGCACCGCCGACCTTGACCAGTCCCGCGCCCGCCGCGCCCTGGCAGAAAACAACCTGGACACCGCCGAGGTGGACCTGGCGGATGCCGAGGCCAACTTCTTCAGTGTGGTCGGGCGCCCTGCCGATGAGCTGGAGGCCCCGAGCACGATCAAGATAGAAGTGCCGCCAACCCTGGCCGACGCGCGCAAGAGCATGCAGGAAAACAACCCGTATCTGCGTTCGGCCCAGGCCGACGTGAACGCCGCCGAGAAACAGTACGAAGTGGCCAAGTCGCCGTTCTACCCGCGCCTGGACGCGGTGCTGGCGACCGGCGCCAACAACAACCAGGGCGGCGAGCGCGGGCACAGCAACAACGACTGGCAAGCGGGCGTGGAGCTCAGCTACAACCTGTTCCGCGGGGGCAGCGACAAAGCGCGCCTGCAGTCCGATGCGCACAAGATCAACCAGGCCATGGACATCCGCAACAACGCCCTGCGCGAGCTGAACGAAAACCTCAGCCTGTCGTGGAACGCCATGAACAACGCGCGCAAGCAGACCCCAAGCGCCCGTGAATACGCCGAAACCACACAGCGCGTGCGCGCCGCCTACCAAGACCAGTTCGGCCTGGGCCAACGCACCCTGCTCGATGTGCTCGACAGCGAGAACGAGCTGTACAACGCCAACCGGCGCTACGCCGAGGTGCGCTACACCGAGGAATACTCGATGTACCGCGTGCTGGCGACCATGGGCGAACTGCTGAGCAAACAGCGCATCACGCTGCCGGCCGAAGCCATTGCAAAATCCGAGGTGCGTAACGAGGCGCGGTTGCCCGACATGCGCTAGCACAAGCCAGGAGTAGGCCATCGTGACCAGTATGCAAAGCGCGCAACCGCGCCTGGATGTGGACGACCCGTTGCTCGATGGCCTGCTCATACTATGTCGCCTGCACGGCTGCAACGCCAGCCGCGCCAGCCTGTGCAGCGGCTTGCCGCTGGCCGGCCAGCGCATGAGCCTGGCGCTGCTGCCGCGTGCAGCCGCCCGGGCTGGCTTGCAGGCGCGGGTGCTGCGTCGCGAGCTGGGCGCCATCTCGGCGCTCAACCTGCCGCTGCTGTTGATTCTCAACGACGGCCGCAGCGCTGTGCTGCAGCGCTTCGGCGAAAACGGCCGGGCGCTGCTGCTGCCCTGCGAAGCCGAAGGCGGCGAGCAGTGGGTCGAGGCGCAGGCGCTGGCAGAGGCCTACAGCGGCCAAGCGTTGTTTGCCCGCCCCCGGCACACGCTGGAAGACGTACGCTCGCCGCTGCTGCCGCGGGTCAACGCCTGGTTTCGCGACACCCTGCGCCATTCGCGCTGGCTGTACGGCGACGCACTGCTGGCCAGCCTGCTGATCAACCTGCTGGGGCTGATGGTGCCGCTGTTCGTCATGCAGACCTACGACCGCGTAGTGCCTAACCAGGCGCTATCGACGCTGTGGGTGCTGGTAGCCGGCTTGTTCATTGGCACCGCCTTTGAACTGGTGCTGCGCATGGTCCGCGCGCATCTGCTCGACCAAGCCGGGAAAAAAACCGACCTGATACTTTCGGCCACGCTGTTCGAACGCATCACCGGCATGAGCATGAAGGCGCGCCCGGCCACCATCGGCGGCTTCGCCCAGAGCATCCACGACTTCCAGGGCCTGCGGGAATTCCTCACCGCCGTGACCCTGACCAGCATCATCGACCTGCCCTTCGTGGCGCTGATGTTACTGGTGATCGGCCTGCTTGGCGGCTGGCTGGTGGTCATCCCACTGGTTGCGTTCCCGGTGGCGGTGGCCCTGGCGTTGTTCATCCAGCTGCGCCTGCGCGACACCGTACAAAAGAGCCTGAGCCTGGGCGCAGTCCGCCAGGCGCTGCTGATCGAGACCCTTGGCGGCCTGGAAACCCTCAAGGCCTGCGGCGCCGAAAGCGAGCGCCAATACCAGTGGGAACACACCAACGGCGCCATCGCCCGGCTCGATGCTCACGCCCGCAACCTGTCATCACTGGCCACCAACGGCACGCTGTTCATCCAGCAGTTCTGCGGCATGGCCACCATCGTCGCCGGGGTGTACAGCATCATCGCCGGTAACCTCAGCGTCGGCGCACTGGTGGCCAGCTACATGCTCGGCAGCCGCGTGCTCGCCCCGCTCGGGCAGATTGCCGGGCTGATCACCCGCTACCAGCAAGCTCAGCTGACCATGCGCAGCACCGATGCACTGATGAGCCTGCCGCAAGAGCGCCAACCTGACCATCAGGGCCTGGAACACACCGCACTGCAGGGCGCGGTGAGCATCAGCCATGCCACCTTCCGCTACCCCGGCCAGACGGCAGCAGCACTTAGCGATGTGAGCTTCAGCCTGAGCCCCGGCGAGCGTATCGGCATCATTGGCCGTAGCGGCTCGGGCAAGAGCACCCTGGGCCGTTTGTTGATGGGCTTTCACCACCCCGACGAGGGCCAGGTGCTGTTGGACAACCTTGACCTGCGGCAACTGGATATCGCCGACCTGCGCAGCCAGATCGGCTATGTGGCCCACGACCTGCCGCTGCTGGCCGGCAGCCTGCGCGACAACCTCACCCTGGGCGCCCGCCATGTCAGCGATGCGCGCATGCTCGAAGTGGCCGAACTGACCGGCGTCAGCGAGCTGGCCCGCCAGCACCCACAAGGTTTCGACCGCCCGGTGGGTGAGCGCGGCCAGTTGCTCTCCGGCGGCCAGCGCCAGGCAGTGCTGCTGGCCCGCGCGCTGCTGCTGGAGCCGCCGCTGCTGATCCTCGACGAACCCACCAGCCACATGGACAACAGCAGCGAAGACCAACTGCGCCAGCGCCTGCTGGCCTGGGTGCCGGGCAAGACGCTGCTGCTGGTCACTCACCGTACCTCGATGCTAGGCCTGGTCGACCGGCTGCTGGTGCTGGATAACGGCAAGATCGTCGCCGATGGGCCTAAGGACGCGGTGATCGATGCGCTGCGCAAAGGGCGCATTGGTTCGGCGCTGTAGTGAGCAACCCCATTCCTCGGCGAGGTAGAACATGTCCATCAGCCATAGCGTGCGCAGTTACCTGCACGGCAGCGACGCTCGCGCCGAGCGCGACTATATGCCGGAGTTGGCCGGCGCCACCCAGCAAGAGTCGCCGGGGCTGTCACGCCTGACGGTATGGCTGGCGGCGGTGCTGCTACTGGTGGCACTGGTGTGGGCCAATTTTGCAGTGCTCGATGAGGTCACCGTCGGCGAGGGCAAGGCCATTCCGTCGAGCAAGATCCAAGTGGTGCAAAACCTCGAAGGTGGCATCGTGACCGAGATCTTCGTCCGCGAAGGCCAGATGGTCGACAAAGGCGCCACCCTGCTGCGCCTGGACGACACCCGGTTCAAGTCCAACAAAGGCGAGAGCGAAGCCGACCGCTACGCCCTCAGCGCCCAGGTGGAGCGGCTGCAGGCCGAAGCCGATGGCAAGCCTTTCGTGCTGTCCGCTGAAGTGCGCGCCAAGGCGCCACAGGTAGCCACGGATGAAGCAGGGTTGTACGAGTCGCGCCAACGCCGCCTGGCTAGCGAAAAACAGACGCTTAACGAGCAACTGCGGCAGAAAACCCAGGAACTTGCCGAGTTTCGCTCCAAGGTCGACCAGTACCGTTCAGCCGTAGGCCTGCTGCAACAGGAGCTGGATATGTCCTCGCCACTGGTCAGCAAGGGCGCCATCTCGCCGGTTGAAATCCTGCGCCTCAAACAGCGCAGCGTCGAAGCCCGCGGTCAGCTCAGCGCCACCAGCCTGGCGATACCCCGCGCCGAAGCTGCTGTGGCGGAAATCCGCAGCAAGATCCAGGAATCCGATGCCACCTTCCGCTCGGAGGCAGCCAAGGAACTCAACGACAAACGCACCGAGCTTTCCAAGATCACCGCCACCAGCATCGCCATCGACGACCGCGTCAACCGCACCACCGTGGTGTCGCCCGTGCGCGGCATCGTCAAGCTGCTGAAGGTCAACACCATAGGCGGCGTGGTCCAGCCCGGCAGCGATTTGGTGGAGATCGTGCCCATTGAAGACAACTTGCTGATCGAAGCCAAGGTGCGGCCCCAGGACGTGGCGTTTTTGCACCCCGGGCAGACTGCTATGGTCAAGTTCAGCGCCTACGACTACACCATTTACGGCGGTTTGAAGGCAAAGCTGGAGCTGATCGGCGCCGATACCGTCACTGACGACAAGGGCAACGCGTTCTACCTGATCCAGGTGCGCACCGACAAGAACCACCTGGGCGGGGACAACAAGCCATTGCTGATCATCCCCGGCATGGTCGCCACGGTGGACATTATTACCGGGCAGAAAAGCGTGTTGGACTACCTGTTGAAGCCGGTGCTCAAGGCGCGGACCGAAGCGTTGCGCGAGCGTTGAAGCTGGCGCTAGCAGCGTTCGACACTGTAGCCCTCCTGCCTGACCAACAGTGCAATCACGCGTTCGATCGCATGGGGCATGGTGCCATCACAGAGCCCACGCTCCAGATCGAACGCTTCAGGTTCGATCGCCCTGAGCCGCGCCAGCGCCTCAGGCCTGAACCAGTACATCGAGCCTGCGGGGAAGCGATCACGCACGAACTCCAGCCCCATCAGCCGGCAGGCGTCAGCCACTGGCTGGTGGTTGTAGGTCATGTTGTGGTCACTGTGTTCAATCAGGTACTTGCTCGGCACCACCAGCCCCAGCGTGGGGTCCTCGGCGAAGCGCCGAGCAACTGTGGCCACCTGCTCCGCGCTGCCCGCCAGCGATGAGAACAGCTCCTGCCTGATCTGCGCGCCATCAGCCCGGTAGACGGTTTTCTTGCCATGCAGCTTGCAGATGGCCTGATAGTTCAGGCCTTCAAGCTGGGCCAGCACCTTGATGAACGGCAGGATATCGCGCCCGCGGTTCTCGACAAGGTAAACCGCCGCCTCCGGGTAGCTGCTGCGCAGTTGCGCGGCTGCCGAAGCGCTGGTAGCGGTGAAATACAGGTCGCAGCCCACCGCTTGCAGGTTTTCAAGTTGCGCCTGCAGGTCAGCGAGCACCTCCGGGTAATGCAGGTGCACGATGGCGGCCAGTGGATTGCGCTGCTCAACCACCGCCGTCGCAATGCTCTGAGGCTGTTGGTCGTAGTCGCTCAGCACATCGTACGTGGCCTGCAGATAGCCATAGCCGAACTTGCGATCCGGCTCCAGATGGGTGCCTTCGGCCCACTCGTTCCAGGCATTGACGAATACCAGCTTCTCGTCGCTTGCGTACTTGGGGTTATCCTGCACGCGGTTGCAGAGGAATGCCAGCCACTGCTTGTAGCGCAGCAGGCTGAAGCCATGAAAGGTATGGCTGTTGTTCTGCTTGCGCGCGGTATTGTCCCAGGACAGCATCGCGGTCCTGTAGAGCTTGTAGGCCGGCTCGGGCATGCGCACAACGTTATCCACCACTTGGTCGTAACTGAACAGGTTGCCGGCGTAGTCCGGGTTGGTGATATCGAGCTGCTCGTTGATGCGATGGCTCAACGTGGTGTGGGGCGGGAACTCCAGAGAGGCATCAAAGCCGAATTCGTCGGGGGCCAGAATGCCGAAGGTCTGCGCGCACATCAGGTACAACCCTGGCAAACCATGCTTGACCACCTCTTCGCGCCACAGCCGGGCGGTGCCGGCCATGTCCGGGATGATACTGGCGCGATAGATGATCAGCAGCGGCTTGCCGTCCACCTTGATATAGCGCGGATCGGCGAAATACTGCAGCAGATGGCGAATGAATGCCAAGGAGTCCTCGGCGCTGTGCTCCTGGGCGATCAGCACGTCATTTTCCTGGCCGTCCCAACGGCGAGTCCAGTTTTCATTGGCCCAGGTCAGGCAGAACGGCATGTCCACCTGCGGGTCGCGCAGCATCATCTGCAATGGCGTGTCCATGAGGATCTTGCCGGCGAACCAGTAGAAGTAATAGTTGAAGCCATGCACGCCATAGGCTTTGGCAAGCCGGGCCTGCTCGCGCATGACCTGCGGCACACGCAGGTCGTAGTAGCCGCAGTGGATTGGCAAGTGCGGCTGGTAGTGGCCCTGGTAGTTGGGGCGGGCCTTGGCCACGTTGCTCCATTCGGTAAAGCCTTTGCCCCACCATTTGTCGTTTTCGGCGAACGGGTGAAACTGCGGTAGATAAAACGCGATGAGTTTCACGCTTGGGTCTATTGGCGGCTGGGCGATATGTTCGGTGAAGCCTTCGCTGATGCTATCAAAGGCAATGACCGGAATGTCCGCAGCCGTTGCTTGTGCGCCGCTTTGCACAGGCACCGGCAACGCCCAGGCCGAGCGAATGCGGCGCAACACGGCCAAGGCACCTTCACGGCGTAGTAGCCGAAGACTACCGGACAGGATCGCTGGCACGCCGCCGTGTGCGCGTACACGGCCGCTCACGCGCAGTGCAAGCTGACGGACTGGTTCCGCTTGCCGTTTCGCCACGCGTAATGGCTGCGTCAGCCGCCAACTGTTGGAATGGCGTAGAGCCGCAACGATGTGGGTTTGCTGCTGCAGGCTTTCGCGCGCCTCGTCGAGCAGGCGTGACAGCTCGGCACGTTCCGCTTCGGCTTGCGCAATGCACTGGCGGGCCTCGACCAGCGACGTTTGTTGCTCACCCAACAACGCCCCGCGGGCAGTGATCATGTCGAGGTCTTCGGTAGCACTGCTGTATTTCTGGTCGATGCTGTGTATATCGCAGGTCGCGTTGGTGTAGTCCGGGTAGACGCCGAGAATTCGCTGGCGATGACGGGGCTGGTACTCGGCATCCTTGCCAAACACCGCGACGAAATCGTTCCAGGCCCTGGCCGGGTCGCTTTCCAGGTCGCCGCCTTTGTTGGCAATGAAGGATTCGAACAATACTGGGTTATAGCCGCTGCGCTGAGCCCAGGCGACCAAAGCGCTGCCTGCATCGGGGTAAAAGCGCCAGCAGTCCACCGGATAGCGGTGGATATAGCCGTTGCTAGGCATGTTCAGGTACAGCACACCGTCAGGCTTGAGGATGCGCAACAGCTCCAGGTACACCAGCCAGAATAGCTGCGAGTGCTCGAACACCGAGCTGCACACCACGACATCTACCGAAGCGTCGGCGAAGGGCATCTGGTAAGGGTCGTCGAGCACCACATCGACGCCGTCGCCTGGGTCGAAGTCGACGCCGATATAGTTGGCTGCAGTCGGGCACACCTGTCGCAGCGAACCGTTAACATCCCGCGAGCCGATGTCCACCACGGTTTTGCCAGCGGCATCGGCGAGGTAGTTTTGAAAGAACAGGGCACCGAGATTCATAGCACTAGGATGCATACACCAACCTTTGTTCAAGCAACGCTAAGACTGATAGCGGACAGAGGAATACCGATGATGCCGGTGGCCACCGGATCATGATGGGAGCGGATGACCAGCGCTTCGTGCAACCAGTGGAGCTGGCGGTGCTCGTGCTGGGAGCCTTCGGCTACCGCTACCTGGACGACGTAGTCGCCTTTAGCTAGCCAGGGCATGTAGAACTCGAAACGTGCGGTGAGCTGGCTGCCCGCGGGCGCGGGCAGTGGCTGATGCTGGTAGCTGAAGTAGGTGTTGTCACCGAACAGTGTCTGGCCCAGGCGATCTTTGACGAAAAAGCCGACGATGGGGCGAGCCAGGTCACAAGCCACATCCACCACAACGCTCAGCGTCACCTGCTCGCCACCGACCACCCAGGCCAGGTTGGCCCCTTGCGAGTCGGTCAGCACAACACTGCTGACCCGCGCCTGCTCGCCGCCGAATGCAGCCTCGTCAGGCGCAAAACGCAACACCTGCAAGTCGTTGCGAAAGGCGCTCGCGTTGACCAGATCGGTGCGTTGGTCTTTCCACACAAGCTCCGGCTGGCCTAAGCGGGCGATGTGCTTGCGCTGTGGCTGAGCATCGACCGGCTGTTCGGACAACGCGCCGAACAACGCATTGAGGTACTGCTCGCACACCTCCTTGGCCGGGCCCGTCTGACGCTGCTCGCCACGGTCGAGCCAGAGCACCCGGTCACAGAGGCTGATGATCGACGAAGAATCGTGGCTCACGAAAATCAGTGACTTGGTCTGGCAGAACGTCCTGATAAAACGCATGCATTTCTGGGTGAAGAACGCATCACCCACCGACAGCGCTTCATCGACCACCAGGATGTCGGCGTCTACATGGGCCACAACCGCAAAAGCCAGGCGCACGTACATGCCGCTGGAGTAGGTTTTAACGGGTTGTTCAAGAAATTCGCCAATATCGGCAAACTCTGCGATGGCCTGGAAACGCTCATCAATCTGCGCTGGGCTCAGGCCATACAGCGAAGCGGCCAGGTAGACGTTTTCGCGGCCGCTGAACTCGGGGTTGAAGCCGGCGCCAAGCTCAAGCAATGCCGCCACTCGCCCGTTGACCTGCAGTTCACCGCTGGTAGGGGTAAGCGTGCCGCAGATCATCTGCAGCAGTGTGGATTTGCCCGAACCATTGCACCCGATAATGCCGACCGTTTCACCCTTGCGGATATCGAGGTCGATATCCTTGAGCGCCCAGAACTCGCGGAAAAAGCGCCGGCCTTTGCCCGTCAGCATTTGCAGCAGTCGGTGGTGGGGTTTGTCATAGACGTGATAGCACTTGTTCAAGCCGCGGACACGCACTGCTAGGTCAGAGCACATCGGCAAACCCCTTTCTGGTCTTCTGGAACCAGGCAAAACCGCCCCAGGCGCAGATAAGACCGGCGCCCAGTGAAAGCGCCCAGTTACCGAATGCGGGCAACTGGCCCCAGAGCAGAACAGCGCGCGCCTGCTCGATGACATGGGTCAGCGGATTGAGTTCGAGCAGATAGCGATAGTGCTCAGGGATTGCCGACAGTGGGTAGAAGATCGGCGACATGAACATCAGCGCAGTGACCAGCACACCCACCATTTGGCCCACGTCCCGCAGGAACACACCCAGCGAGGCCAGCAACCATGAAAGGCCGAGGACGAACAACACCAACGGTAACAGTACCAAGGGCAACAGCAGCCCGGTCAACGGCGGCAGGCCAAAGCACACCAGGTAAAAGAGCATCCACACCAGCAGGCTGACCAGCAGGTTGAACAAGGCGCCAACAAGGGTCACGAGCGCCAGGATTTCCAGAGGGAAGATCACTTTTTTCACGTAGCTGGCGTTGGCCACCACCAAGCCAGGCGCCCGGCTGATGCACTCGGAAAAGACGCTGAAGACGACAAGTCCGGTGAACAAAATCAGGGCGAACTCGGTTTTCGAGTGGCCGCTGTCACCCCACTTGGCATTGAACACCACGCTGAAAACAAATGTGTAGACCGCCAGCATGAACGCCGGCGTGAGCACAGCCCAGCAGATGCCTAGGTAGGAACCGCGATAGCGGCTGGCCACCTCGCGTTTGCTCAACGCATGGATAAGCTTGCGGTGCTGCCAGAGCACCGAAAACATGGCCATGGGAGAGGCAGATATCTTTTGCACGCCTCGCATACCTCTTCTAATAAATAGCAAACTCCGCCTGCTGCTTTGCGCCAGCACGGCGAGGGTGATTTAGCGGTAGATGTCAGCGTCGGCCAGCGCCCGCCCCATCGCGTCCTTGCCCGACACCAGCGGCGCCCCTTGCAATGGCCAGCCAACCGCGACCTGCGGGTCGTTCCACATCAGGCAGCGCTCATCTGCGGGGCTGTAGTAGCGGGTGGTCTTGTACAAGAACTCCGCGGTTTCCGAGAGCACATAGAAACCGTGGGCAAAGCCTTCCGGCACCCAGAGCTGGCGCCGGTTTGCCGCAGACAGGTGGGCGCCGATCCACTGGCCAAACGTTGGCGAGCGCTGGCGCAGGTCTACCGCCACATCGAACACCTCACCTGCAACCACGCGCACCAATTTGCCCTGGGGGTTGTCGAGTTGGTAATGCAGGCCACGCAGCACGCCTTTGTGCGAGCGGGAATGATTGTCCTGAACGAACGCCACGCGCTGATCGACAGCGGCCTCGAACAGCCGATGGTTGTAGCTTTCAAAAAACGCGCCGCGCTCGTCCTCGAAAATGGCAGGTTCGAGCAGGACAACCTCTGCAATGGCCAGTGGGGTCGCTTTCATCAGCAGATACCCTCGTTGAGCAGGCGTTGCAGGTACTGGCCATATCCAGTCTTGGCCAATGGCAGAATCATTGCGTCAAGTTGCTCGGCACCGATCCAGCCCTGGCGGTAGGCAATTTCTTCTGGGCAGGCAACTTTCAAGCCCTGGCGGTTTTCGATGGTGGCGATGTACTGCCCAGCCTCGAGCAGCGAATCGTGAGTGCCGGTGTCAAGCCATGCGTAGCCCCGCCCCATCTTCTCGACAGACAACCTGCCCTGTTCGAGGTAGATGCGATTGATATCGGTAATTTCCAGCTCGCCGCGCGCGGAGGGGCGAATTTGCCGGGCGATATCGACCACCTGCGCGTCATAGAAATACAGCCCGGTGACGGCGTAGTTGGAGCGTGGCTGCAGCGGCTTTTCTTCAAGGCTCACCGCCGTACCCGCCTCGTCGAAGGCGACAACGCCGTAGCGTTGAGGGTCGCTGACGTGATAGGCGAACACTGAAGCGCCCTGCTCACGGCGGCAGGCATTGCGCAGCAGTTCCTGGAAGTGGTAGCCGTAGAAGATGTTGTCGCCCAACACCAGTGCGGACGGGCCGTTGGCAATGAAGGTTTCAGCAATCAAGAATGCCTGGGCAAGGCCGTCCGGAGAGTGCTGCACGGCGTAGCACAGGTTCAGCCCCCAATGGCTGCCATCCCCCAAAAGCTGTTCGAAGCGCGGCGTATCCTGGGGCGTGGAGATGATCAGGATGTCCTGGATCCCTGCCAGCATCAGCGTGGTCAGCGGATAGAAGATCATCGGTTTGTCGTAGACCGGGAGCAGCTGTTTGGATATCGCCAGGGTTGCCGGATACAGACGAGTACCCGAGCCCCCAGCCAGAATGATGCCTTTGCGTTTGCTCATGCCTGCTGCTCCATCAGTTCGTTCAGCGTGCGCGCTACGCCGGTGGTCCAATCTGGCAAATCCACGCCGAAGGCGGTCTGCAACCGGGTAGTCGCAAGCCTGGAATTGAACGGGCGTAGCGCCGGTGTCGGATATTGTTCGGTGGTCAAGGGATTCAGTGCGCACGGCGCTAGCATCAGCGGCAAACCTGCAGCCTGGGCATGGGCAAGTACAAAACCCGCGTAGCGGAACCAGGTCGTCTCCCCCGCCGCCGCCACGTTGTAGAGCCCGGCCAGCGCAGGTTCGCGGAGCACCTGCGGGATTGCCTGGGCGCTGATATCGGCCAGCAGCCGAGCCTCGGTTGGTGCGCCGAACTGGTCGTCGATCACGCCGAGGCTCCCGCGTCGGGCAGCCAGTTTGAGCAAGGTTTTTGCGAAATTGTTGCCGTGGGCGGCATGCACCCAACTGGTACGGAAAATCAGATAGCGACAGCCTGACAGGCGGATGGCGACTTCGCCGGCCAGCTTGCTGGCGCCGTAGACATTCAACGGACCTGTGGTGTCGTACTCCGTCCACGGCAACACGCCATGGCCTGGGTAGACGTAGTCCGTGGAGAAGTGCACGAGCAACGCCCCGCTCTGGGCTGCGTATCGAGCCAGCACGCCCACGGCTTCGGCATTCACTCGATAAGCAGCGGCGGCATCAGCCTCGGCGCGGTCGACAGCGGTGTAGGCTGCCGCATTGACGATGACCTCGGGTGCGTAGTGCTGCAGCGTACGGGAAAGGCCGACGAGGTCGGCCAGGTCGCCGCAAAGGGGGTCACTGCGCGAACCCAGCGCAAGAAGCTCGCCCAGCGGTGCGAGGCTGTGTTGCAACTCGTGGCCGACCTGCCCATGCTTGCCCAGCAAGAGGATTTTCATCGCCCGAGGCCTGCGCCAAGTACCGCCTGCACCCAGGCTTGATTGTCCAGGTACCAGCCAACGGTCTTGGCGATGCCGCTTTCGAAGATTTCAGCAGGCCGCCAACCCAGCTCCCGCTCGACCTTGCCAGCGTTGATCGCGTAACGCCGGTCATGCCCGGGGCGGTCTGCCACATGGATAATCTGCGAGCAGTAGCTTTGCCCATCAGCACGGGGGCGCAACGCGTCGAGCAGTCGGCAAATGTGGCTGATGACTTCGAGGTTGGACATCTCGTTGCACCCACCGATGTTGTACACCTCGCCTACTGCGCCAGCCTCCAGCACGCGGCGAATTGCAGCGCAATGATCCCCCACATACAACCAGTCGCGGATCTGCAGGCCATCCCCATAGAGCGGCAACGCCTTGCCAGCCAGCGCATTGGCGAGCATCAGCGGGATCAGTTTTTCCGGGAACTGCCACGGGCCGTAGTTGTTCGAGCAATTGGTGGTCAGTACCGGCAGCCCGTAGGTGTGGTGATAAGCCCGAACCAGGTGGTCGCTTGCTGCCTTGCTTGCTGAGTACGGGCTGTTGGGCTGGTACGGATGGGCTTCGGTGAACGCTGCATCGCCCTCGGCCAGGCTGCCATAGACCTCATCAGTTGAGACATGCAGGAAGCGAAACGCACCGCCCTGCGAAGTGGGCAACGCTCGCCAGTAAGTGGTAACACACTGCAACAGCCGGAACGTGCCAACGATGTTGGTCTGCACGAACGCCTCGGGCCCTTCGATCGAGCGATCGACATGGGACTCGGCCGCAAAGTTGATTACCGCTCGCGGCCGATGGTGCTCGAGCAATTGCTGCACCAGCCCGGCATCGCCGATATCGCCCTGGACAAAGATATGCTGCGCACCTGGGCGCAGCGAAGCGAGACTTTGCAGGTTGCCGGCGTAGGTCAACTTGTCGAGATTGATGACGGTTTCTTCCGAGCAGGCCAGCCAGTCGAGTACAAAGTTGGCACCGATAAACCCTGCACCGCCGGTTACTAAAATAGTCATCCGTTCAAATCTTCTTTAATAAGGCCGCAGCAAACAAACCGATATTGCCCATGAGTGTCTGCCGATAGAGACGCGCCCGTAACAGATTGAGTAGGCGCCACGGTAACCGCTGTTGACGTGCAGCTTTGAATAGCGCCAGGGAACGGCGGTGCTTTTCATCAAACCGATGTTGCATTTTTTCCAGCGCACAGATGTTTTGTGTATTCCACCCGCGCAATTTCCCCTCCAGCAACATACGGCACCGTTTCAACTGATTATTTAAACCGGTGTTACTACCTATTATGTTGCCGGCATGCTGGCGATACATGAGCCAAGGACGCGGATCGTAGCGAACCTCACCCTCTGCGCCACAGACCAACTGATAACACCACCAGTCATGGGACGGCACTGCAACGTGCCAACCGGCCTCGACGAGGAGGGCTCTGGCGGAAAGGTTGAACACCATGGTGTTGCCACCCGCGATACTCTGTACCAGCGCATTTCTGAAATGGGGCGCAAAGGTGAACCTGGGTGAAAACGTGCGGTGCACCCCGGCTTCACAAACTATCTGGGTACGGCCGCAATACAGCGCCGGCCGCTCGGCAGGCACACGGCGCAACCACTTCAACGCCACCTGTAATTTGTCCTCGTGCCAGACGTCATCTTGGTCGGACCAAGCAAAAAATTGCGCGCGAATGCCTTCGCGACAGGTCAAAGACAAGAAGTTCGCTACAAAGCCAATACCCGGCCCGGCATACAGGTGAACCCGGTGCGCACCTTGCAGATGTTGAAAGGACCGAAGTAATTCATGCGTACCATCTGTTGAACCGTCATCAGAAACATGAAGCGACCAATCCCCATGGGATTGACTAGAGATGGAGTCCAGCTGCGCCCGCAGGAAGGCACCACCATTGTAGGTACACATTAGAATGGCAACATGATCATTCTCTAACGCTACAGAGCTTTCACAGCCAACAAGAACGTCCGACGAACGCGCGCCTGAATACGCAGAATGCACCGCAGCACCCCAATCTCGATAGACAGCACCCAGAAAAATCAATATGAACTACAGGCACAAGCAAACTTACCCGAGTAAGTTGCATGAGTATGGCTAAGCGTTAATTAAATAGCCTTGGAGATCCAGGCAACTTAATTACCTGCCATTAGCATGTAGAGGGCGCCATGGTACAGCGATAAAAAATGGGAGCTAGGGCGACGCTTCCGATGAGAGCGTAGGAATTTTCTCTTTTGTACCCTCGAAGGTCACAAGTGTGGTGTCAAACCCCGCCCCCATGGTTGCGTGCATACGTCTGCCCGCCCATGGCCTCGATCTGCCCGTCAATCAACGCCTCGAACGGGCGCAATAACTCATCGAAGCTGTGCGGGGCTTCCAGCACATTGAGCGCCTGCACCACTGCCTCGATAGTCGACAGTGCGCCCGGCTGCGGAGCCTTGCGCAAGCGATAACGCGACGGTGGCACCTCGCCAAGCGTCACCCTTGGCAGTGCCGCCAGCGACGGGTTCAGGTACAACAGCTTGCGCGCCTTGCGCCAGGTGCCGTCAGGCACGATAAGCAGCAGGGGTAGCGGGTCCGGGCTGGCGTTGTAGGGCTGCAATACCTGCGCATCGTCACCGGGGAACAGCACCACCGGCCGGTAACCAGGCGTCGCCAGCAATGCCTGCAGGTCATCGAACACTTCCCCCACCTGCAACTGTGCGTTGGCCAGGCCAAGGGCCGCCAGGCGCGCGGTATTCAGAGCGTGGGACGTTTCGCTGGGGTGCTGCAGCAGGACCACTCGGGTGCGGCTGGCAAGGTCTGGGATCAGCGGGCAAAGGCAGTGGGCGAGCGGGCGCTGGCAGCGTTCGCAGCGAGGTCTGGGCATGGGGTCCTCCGTTGGCGGAGGGATTTTGCCACAGGCCGCGGAGCCGGGCCCGAGTTTACTGGCCCGGTAGCCGCCGTGGAGATTCCTTGGTTTTGTACAAGCCTGTTCTCGTCAGACATATCTCCTTGTGGCGAGCGGGCTTGCCCCGCGTTGGGCTGCGCAGCAGCCCCTGAAAACCCAAGGGTAACCCTCAGGGCTGCTGCGCAGCCCAACGCGGGACAAGCCCGCTCGCCACAACTGTCCATCTATACCGCCGCTAGCGGTTGAAGCGCTCCGCCAGGCTGTGCAGGTAATCGGCCATGCGTTCCAGGTCCTGGCTGATTTCGGCGCCTTGCTTGGCCTGGCCTGCACTCTCATCACACAGATGGGCAATGCGCACGATCTGCTGGTTGATGTCCTCGGCAACGTGGCTTTGCTGCTCGGAGGCCGTGGCCATCTGCTGGCTCATGCCAGTGATGCGGCTGACCGCCTGGACGATGCCCGCCAACGCCGACTGCACTGCCTCGACACTGTGCGCGCTGTCCTGGGAGATCTGCTGGCCACGGCTGGCGCTGGCCACCGCGCGGTCGGCACCTGAGCGCAGGGTGGCGATGATGGTGTGAATCTCATCGGTCGAAGAACGAGTGCGCTGGGCCAGCGAGCGGACTTCGTCGGCCACCACCGCAAAGCCCCTGCCCTGCTCGCCGGCACGTGCGGCTTCGATGGCGGCGTTGAGCGCCAGCAGGTTGGTCTGTTCGGCAATCGAGGTGATCACATCCACCACGCTGCCAATCGACTGGGTCTGCTCAGCCAAGGCATTGACCGCCTGGCCAATGTCACTCACCGCCTCACGCATGCTACCCATCGCCCGCAGGCTCTGCTGGGCCAGATCGCTGCCCTGCTGGGCCAACTGGTCGGCATCGCCTGCGGCATGGGCAGTGCTCTGCACGTTTTGCGTCACTTCCTGGATGGTCGCCGCCATTTCTGCAATGGCAGTGGCCGACTGGTCGGTCTCGCTGCGCTGGCGGTCGAGCATCTGGGCCTGCGAATCAGACAGTTCAGCCGATTGCGCGGCCCGCGACTTGACCCCGACGCCTGCATCCACCAACCGGGTCAGTGCGGTTTGCAGCCGCGCTTCTTCGCTGTGGATGGCCAGGTCGAGCTGCCCGCGCAGCCCTGGGCTGTCACTGTAGGTCAGCGCCACCAGTGGGCTGGTGAACGCCTTGGGGTGTTCTGCGAGGGTTCGGCGAATGTGCGTGTCGTGACGCAGCTCGCTCAGGTACCAGGCCGCCAGCAGGCTCGCAGCCAGAACGCCCAGGGCCGCGTATTGCGGCAACCAGACCAGGGCTGCAGCCGACAGCACACCGGCACCGATCAGCGGCCAGCCACCCGCAAGGGCGTGGCCCAGGCGCGCAGTCAACGGCACTGGCGAGCGCCCGGCGCGCAGACGCGCGTACAGCGCCTCGGCGCGGCGGATCTGCTCACGCGTAGGCACCGAGCGTACCGACTCGTAGCCACTGATGCGGCCGTTTTCGTACACCGCCGTGACATAGGCACTGACCCAGTAGAAATCACCGTTTTTGGAGCGGTTCTTGACCACACCCATCCACGGTTTGCCCTGCTTGATGGTGTCCCACATATGGCCGAACACCGACGGCGGCATGTCGGGGTGACGCACCAGATTGTGCGGCTGGCCCACCAGCTCGTCGTAGGTGAAACCGCTGATAGCCGCGAACGCGTCGTTGCAATAAGTGATATGGCTGTTCAGGTCAGTGGTTGAAATCAGCCGCTGATCGTTTGGAAATGTTCTTTCGCGTTCAGTGACGGGCAAATTCATGCGCATCGTTGGCGGTCCCTTGTGTATCCGGGTGGGGTGAAAATCAATAAGGCAACTTGAGTTCTAGCAGAACGCTATCGGCTGCGACGGTGAGTTTTGCAGGAATATTTGCGGCGTTAGACCAAAGACCTGCTTTCAGCCGACGTTGAGCTGGCTCTTGAGCAGGTCGCGGAACGTCTGGATCAGGGGTTCGCGGCTGCGCCCACGACGGATGATCAACGAAAACGGCGCCTGGTAGCCAAAGGTCGCGGGCGACAGCACGCGCAGGTCGCCCTTGTCGGCCCAGGCCTGGGCGTAGTGCTCGGGCAAGTAGCCAATGTACGCGCCGGACAGAATCAGAATCAGCTGCGCCTCCATGCTTTCGACGGTCGCGGCGCTGTGCTTGAAGCCGTGCCGGGCAAGTTCGGCCTGGCTCCAGTAGCCTCGCCCGACCATGCGCTGCTGGGTAATCACCGGTTCCGGGATGCGCCGCTCGGCGAACAGCGGGTGGCGGCTGCTGCAATACAGCCAGTGCTGCTCGCGGTACAGCGGCTGGTACAACAGGCCGCTCATGCGTGATGAAAACGCGCCGATGGCGAGGTCCAGGCGGTTGTCCTGGACACCCAACTGCAGTTCGTAGGGGCTTGAGACCGACAGGTGCAGGTGCACCGCCGGGTGCTCCTGGCTATAGGCGCCGATAGCCTCGGCCAGCGGCAAGGCGCGGTCGCCAACCGTGGAGTCGATCACCCCCAGGTTCAGCGTGCCGCGCAACTCGCCCTTGAGCGCCGCTGCGTACTGCTCGAAACCGTCCAGCTCACCGAGCAAGCGCAGGGTTTCCTGGTGAAACAGCTCGCCCTTGCTGGTCAGGCTGAAACCGCCACGGCCACGGTGACACAGCACGATGCCCAGGGTGCTTTCCAGCTGGCTCATGTAGGTGCTGATGGCCGAGGTGGACAGGTTGAGATCGCGCTGGGCGTTGGCAAACCCTTGGTGGCGCACCACGCTTGCAAAAATGCGTAGCAGTTTCAGGTCGGGCAGCGATGAGGCCATGGCGCGAGGGCTCCGCAGGCTGGAAAAGGCCAGAGTCTAACCTGCGTCCGGGCCTTTAGTTCAGAAAACCCTGAAGTAAGTTTTTGTCGGTAGCGATTCTTTAGCCGCACTACCTTGCGCAGACTGCGGCGAAATATCCCTGCCCCGCCGGCCGCTACAGCGCAACCCGCCGCGGGCGGAACAGGTTCGAACAAACACAACAATCGACCGACTGATGAGGCCCACCGTGGACAAGATTCTTCACCAACCACTGGGCGGCAACGAAATGCCGCGTTTCGGCGGCATCGCCACCATGCTGCGCCTGCCCCACTTGCAAACCGCCCAAGGCCTGGACGCTGCGTTTATCGGCGTGCCACTGGACATCGGCACCTCGTTGCGCTCCGGCACCCGCTTCGGCCCACGGCAGATCCGCGCCGAATCGGTGATGATCCGCCCCTACAACATGGCCACTGGCGCCGCCCCGTTCGACTCGCTGTCGGTGGCCGACATCGGTGACGTGGCGATCAATACCTTCAACCTGCTCGACGCCGTGCGCATCATCGAAGAGGCCTACGACGAGATCGTCGAGCACAACGTGATCCCGATGACCCTGGGTGGCGACCACACCATTACGCTGCCGATCCTGCGTGCGCTGCACAAAAAGCACGGCAAGATCGGCCTGGTGCACATCGACGCCCATGCCGACGTCAACGACCACATGTTCGGCGAGAAGATCGCCCACGGCACCACCTTCCGCCGTGCGGTCGAAGAGGGCCTGCTCGATTGCGATCGCGTGGTGCAGATTGGCCTGCGCGCCCAGGGCTATACCGCCGATGACTTCAACTGGAGCCGCCGCCAGGGCTTTCGCGTGGTGCAGGCCGAGGAGTGCTGGCACAAGTCGCTGGCGCCCTTGATGGTCGAGGTGCGTGAGAAAGTCGGTGGCGGCCCGGTTTACCTGTCGTTTGATATCGACGGCATCGACCCGGCCTGGGCGCCCGGTACCGGCACCCCGGAAATCGGCGGCTTGACCACTATTCAGGCGATGGAGATCATCCGCGGCTGCCAGGGCCTGGACCTGATCGGTTGTGACCTGGTCGAAGTCTCCCCGCCTTACGACACCACCGGCAACACCTCGCTGCTGGGCGCCAACCTGCTGTTCGAAATGCTCTGCGTGCTGCCGGGTGTGGCGCACCGTTAACCCCGGAACGCACGCTTACACAACGACGCCCCCTTGCTGGACCCCGGCAGGAGCCATCCGGGAGGGCCATAGAGGCCCGCCAACACAACAAAGGACCGCCGGGCGCCGTGTGCAGCCCGCGTGGCCGATCTCGCCATAATAAAGATAATCGGGAGACCCCCAATGGCCTTGGACATCATCGTTGTACTGATCTACGCCGCCGCCATGCTCGCCCTGGGCTGGTACGGCATGCGCCGCGCAAAGACCCATGAAGACTATCTGGTCGCCGGGCGCAACCTCGGCCCGACCTTGTACATGGGCACCATGGCCACCACCGTGCTGGGCGGCGCCTCGACCGTGGGCACGGTACGCCTGGGCTACGTGCACGGCATCTCAGGCTTCTGGCTTTGTGCAGCCCTGGGCCTGGGCATCATTGCCCTGAACCTGTTTCTGGCCAAACCGTTGTTGCGCCTGAAGATCTTCACCGTTACCCAGGTGCTGGAACGGCGCTACAACCCCATGGCTCGCCAGGCCAGTGCAGCGATCATGCTGGCTTACGCATTGATGATTGGCGTGACCTCGACGCTGGCCATGGGCACCGTGCTGCAGGTGCTGCTGGACGTACCGTTCTGGATGGCGCTGTTGTTCGGGGGTGGCGTGGTGGTGGTGTACTCGACCATCGGCGGCATGTGGTCGCTGACCCTGACCGATATCGTGCAGTTCGTCATCAAGACCGTTGGCCTGATGTTCATCCTGCTGCCAGTGTGCCTGTACAAGGTGGGCGGCTGGGACCAGTTGGTGGCGCAACTGCCAGCGGCAAGCTTCAGCTGGACCACCATCGGCTGGGACACCATCATCACCTACTTCCTGATCTACTTCTTCGGCATCCTGATCGGCCAGGATATCTGGCAGCGGGTATTCACTGCCCGTGACGAAAAGGTGTGCCAGCGCGCCGGCACCACTGCCGGGGTGTACTGCGTGATCTACGGCCTGGCCTGCGCACTGATCGGCATGGCCGCCCATGTGCTGATGCCAGACCTTGCCAACCCCAACAACGCCTTCGCCGAGATGATCAAGAGCACCTTGCCGGACGGTATTCGCGGCCTGCTGATGGCGGCGGCACTGGCGGCCATGATGTCGACGGCCAGCGCCGGCCTGTTGGCGGCCTCCACAACGCTGACCGAAGACCTGCTGCCCAAGCTGCGCGGTGGCAAGCAGTCGAGCCTGGGCATCAACCGGCTGTTCACCCTGCTGACCGGGCTGGTGGTATTGGGCATTGCGCTGGCAGTAAACGACGTCATCAGCGCCCTGACCCTGGCCTACAACCTGTTGGTGGGCGGCATGCTGATACCGCTGATGGGGGCGATTTTCTGGAAACGCGCCACCACCGCAGGGGCCATCGCCAGCATGTCGCTGGGTTTCGTAACCGCGCTGTTCTTCATGTTCAAGGATGGCCTGGATGCCAACTCGCCGATCTACTACAGCCTGGCCATTGGCTTGGTGAGCTTCGTGCTGGTCAGCCTTGCATCGCGCAAACCGGCTGTGGCAGTGAATCTGGCTTGAGGCCTGTGATCGCCTCATCGCAAAAATCAAAACCAACGCGGACTGTGTAGGAGCGGCCTTGTGTCGCGAAAGGGCTGCACAGCAGCCCCGGTGATTTTGCATGAGGTCAAGTATTGGGGCTGCTACGCAGCCGTTTCGCGACACAAGGCCGCTCCTACATTGACCGAGAAAGCCTGCAAAAACACGCCAGCAAAAACGCAAAAGGCCGCCGCATCCATCACGATGCAGCGGCCTTTTCACTCAGTGAATCAGCGCCGCCTTGGCTGGCGTTTGCGTTGTTCTTCGTCGCTTGGGATCGGCACCGGTTGCAACGGTGGCGGGAGCAAGCCCAGGGCGACGGCGAGGTCGTGGAGCCAGTTGTACAGTCTGTCGTTCATAGTGCCCCCTTGACGGGTCAGCCTCACGGGTAATCAATCCAGCGATGCGTCATACAGATCATAGCCTGATGTCCTACATTACGCCTGCATCTGGTACTACAGATAGGTGCGATTGTGACCCGAATCAAGCGCGGGCCACAGCATCCGACGGCTGGTGAATCGTTTCGCTTTGTTGCAAATCGACCCAGGCCTGCAGATTGGCCCCACACATGCCTTGGCGCCACATCAACCAAGTCACGGCGTGATCGAACGGCGCTTGCAGGCGATGGGCGCGCACTTGATCACGCCCCGGCAGGCTGTCGAGCATCGACTGCGCCATCATCGCCACCCCGGCCCCGGCGATCACACAGGCCAACATACTCTGGTACGACTCGATTTCCATGACCCTTACCATCGGCGTATGGGCGTGGGCGTACCAGGCCTCCAGACGCATGCGGTACGAGCAGCCCTGGCGGAAGGTGAACACCGCCTTGCCGGCGACATCCCGGGCACTGCGCACGGCCGGGTGCTCAAGGCAGGTGATCAACACCAGCGTTTCGTCGCACAGCGGCACACCGTCCAGCCCTGCCAGCGTGAGCGGGCCATCGACCAAAGCGGCATCGAGCTTATGGTTGAGCAGCCCTTCAAGTAACTCGCCACTCGGCCCGGCTTGCACTTGCAGGTTCACTGCCGGATATGCCTGGTGATAGCGCGCTAGCAGCGCAGGCAGATGAATGGCAGCGGTGCTGTACATGGTGCCGAGCACAAAATCGCCCGCCGGCTGGCCGCCCTGGACTGCCGCCATGGCTTCATCGCGCAGGTTACCCAGACGATTGGCGTAGTCCAGCAGCACCTTGCCGGCCGGCGACAACTGCAGGCGCTGACGTTCGCGCACGAACAACTCGACACCCAACTGCTCCTCTAGTTGGCGCAGGCGCGTGCTCAAGTTCGACGGCACCCGGTGCAGCCGCTCGGCGGCGCGGGTAATCGACCCCTCCTCTGCCACCGCCTGAAAGATACGTAGCTGGCTGAATTCCACAGCATTCTCCAAAACAGAACAACTTTATCATCATTATTCAATTTTATTGAAAGTAAAAGCCTCCTAACCTGCCATCCATCGCATCCCTTTCGGCAGGAGAGCCACCATGTCGCCCCTTGTACAACTGCTGGCCAGCGCCGTGGCGCTGATGATGGCCATGGGCATCGGCCGTTTCGCCCTGACCCCGCAACTGCCCCGGCTGATCGCCGAGGGCCAGCTCGACTTGACCGCAGGCGGGCTGATCGCCGCTGCCAATTACCTCGGTTACTTCATCGGCGCCGTAGATGGCATGTTCGCCCGCAAGCCCGCTCAGGTGCGCCTGCGCCTGTACGCCGGGTTGTGGCTGTGCGTGCTACTGACCCTGGCATCAGCTGCGGCGGACGGGTTCTGGGGCCATCTGCTGCTGCGCTTGGGCACCGGCGTTGCCAGCGCCTGGGTACTGGTGATGCTCGCCAGCCTCAGCCAGCAATTGGCTGCAGCCCATGGCCGCCAACGCCTCGGTGCGTTGGTGTTCGCAGGGCCCGGCGTCGGCATTGCACTGACCGGTATCCTGGCACTGGCCGCGCACTTGCTGGGGCTTGGGTCAGCGGCGCTGTGGCTGATCTACGCGGTGGCGGCTCTGGTGATGTTGCTTGCAGTGTTGCCTTGGCTGCCCAAGGCGACCGAGCCCGCGCCCGTCGCAAACGTGCGCTGCAGCCCTGCGCCGGGCAACCAAGGCATTGGCCGGCTGGGCGTGGTGTACGCGCTCTACGGGGTGGGTTACATCCTGCCGGCGACATTCCTGTCGCAGATGGCCAGCCAGCACTTTCACGGGCAGTGGCTCGCCGACCTGTTCTGGCCGGCGTTTGGCCTGGCTTCGGCGCTGGGCGTGGTATTGGTCAGCCTGCGTGGCCCGGGGCGGACCTCGGCCTGGCTGAGCGCGACCCTATGGTTGCAAGGCCTGGGCGTACTGGCGTGCCTGCTCGGCGGCGGCATCGGTTTGGCGCTGGGCGTGCTGTTGTGCGGCGGGCCTTTCCTGGCCTGCATGCAACTGGTGATGCAGCGCTCGCGGGAACTGGCGCCACATGCAACCCAGCGCAATGCCGGGCTGTTGACGGCGTGCTTTGCCCTGGGCCAGTTGAGCGGCCCGCTGCTGGCCGCACTCAGCAGCCACTTCAGCGGCGGGCTGCAACCGGCCCTGCTGCTGGCCGCTGCCGGGCTGGGGCTGGCCGGTGTACTGGTGCTGAGCGGTGGGGTGCGAGCGGGTTACCCAAGCACCTTGCGCAGTTGCTGACGCACCCAAGCCTCGGCACTGACCATGATCACCCCGGCTAACACCAGCACCGCGCCCAGCACAAAGTTCAGGCTCAACGGCTCGCCCAGCAGCACCACACCGAACGTCACCCCGAACAGCGGAGTGATGAACGAGAACACCGCAAGGTTGGACGCCAGGTATTTGCGCAGCAGCCAGAACCAGGTCAGGTAACTGATGAACGAAACGACGATGCCCTGGAACAACACGCTGCCCACGGCCAGCGGCGTCAGGGTAACGTCGCCGATCTGCCCGCTTAACAGCGCGATCAGCAGCAGCCCGGCAAAACCCACTGCCAGCTGATAGAACAGGGTCAAGGTCGCTGGCGCCTCGGACAACCGCGAGCCGCGCACCACCACAGTGGTCGCGCCCCATGCCAGCCCTGCCAGAATCGCCAGGGCATCGCCCAGCAGCATGCGGCCATCAAGCTGATCCAGCGAAACCCCGCCAGCAAAGGCCAGGGCAATACCGCCAAAGGCCAGCAGGATGCCCAGCCACTGCAGCACGCGCAGCCGCTCGCTGGGCATCATGAAATGCAGCCCCAGCGCGGTGAAAATCGGCGCGGTATAAAGGAACACTGACATATGCGCCGCCGACGTCAGCTTCAGCCCTTCGGCAATGAACAGGAACTCCAGGCCGAACAACCCGCCGGCCAGCAAGCCCGCGCGCCAGGTACTGCCAACCTGCTCCCAGCCGCCCCGCCAGCACACCAGCAGCCCCACCAGTACAGCGGCAATACCATTACGAAATGCGGCCTGCATGACGGGTGCAATATCCACCGCCGCCGACTTGATCAGCACCTGCTGGCAGCCCCAGATCAGGCACAGCCCCAGCATCACTTGCAGGGCAAAGGCATCGGGGTTCTTGCGGGCCGCGCTCATGGGCGCGCCTCTGGTCGGTGCTGGGTCATTGGCAAGGCTCGGCAGTTGACGGGGGTGCAGCCGCGATTATCACGGCGCCGGCCTTGCCAATGCCAGCCTTAGATAGCCCCGCCAGCAATTTGCGCCTTGGCCGAAACCTGCTCGAACGTCCCCTCGTCCAACGCATCCGCCTGTTCATCGAGCACTTGGCGCGGGTGTTCGAAGCCAGGGATGCTGCTGTCGATCAGGCTGAGCAACCGCGAGCCACGCTCGGTGAGCACGAAATTCTCGCCGTTGCCGCCTTCCTCTTCAGGGCGGCTGTCGATGAAGCCGCGCTGGAACAACAGTTTTTCGTACTCGCACGCGCGGGTTTTCAGATGATCCAGATCGCCTGGCGCTTCACCTTTGGCCGCCAGCGCAGCGGCGTGCTGCTCGGCGTACGGGCGCGGGGTGAAGCTTTGACCGGCGCCATTTTGCACTTCATGCAGCAAACGCTCGATCAGGTCCCAATCGTAGGTGCTCATAGACGGCCTCCTGCTGTGGACGGAAGGGGTTACAAGCGTGGGACATGTGCGTGAGCTTGAGCGTTCAAGGAGATTGCCCTCCTTGGATGCACGGCATTCAGGGAACGCTTTACAGCGTATTTCAGCAGCAACAGAGAGAAATCATTTGCACCGTTGCATTGCCTGATTTTCCCCTTACATTCAGGCTACCAACCGAATATCGGAAGCTAAATGACTGAAACATTTTTTGAGTTCGATGCTGCTGACTACCTGACTAACATGGAGGCCAGCGCGCAGTTCCTGATCGATGCTCTGGAAACCGGCGATGCGGCGTATATCCTCAAGGCTGAAGAAGCAGTGGCGAGGGCAAAGTGTCTGAATAAATGTCCTACCGGCCGCCAACTGTCCCCCATCACCTGAACTGAACTTCTGCCCCAGCAACCACCTCCACCGCGCATAACCCACGCCGGAGGTAAAAAGGATGAAACCATTACTGCGTATCGCCTGTGCAACCGCCCTGTGTTGCGCCCTGCCCGCCTGGGCCTGCACCCCGGAGCAAGCCACGCAAAAGCGTGAAGAACTGGCCAGTTTGGTCAGTCAGCTGACAGAGCAGAACGCGCAGAAGGCAAAGGAAATCAACGAAGAGCTGCAGGGTATGGACTTGGGAACGGCAAGCAAGGACCTGCCCGACAAATGCCAGTTGATCGACAAACGGATCAGCGAATTGAAAGAGGCCGAGAAGAAAACCTGATGCCATCAGGCTTTACGGCCACTGAGTCAGTACCGAGCCAAGATCAGTACTGAAACGCCCGCTACCGTTGCGGTAGCGGGCTTTTAGCGAAGCTTACTCAGCCGCTGGCTTGCGCTTTTTCAGCGGGGCCAGGCCGTCGGAGCTCGCCAGCGGCGCGTTTGGCCGTGGCTTGGCAGTTGGCTTGCGCTTGGCGGCGGTTTTCTTGTCGCCGGTCTTCTTGTCGACCTTCTTCTTCTTGGCGCCCACCGCCTTGCCCGAAGCCTTGACCTTTTTCGGCCCGCTGTAGGTGCCTTTGACTTCCTTGATGACGCGGCGCTCGAACTGCTGCTTGAGGTAGCGCTCGATGCTGGACATCAGGTTCCAGTCATTGTGGGTGATCAGCGAGATGGCCAAGCCTTCGCCACCGGCACGGCCAGTACGGCCAATGCGGTGCACGTACTCGTCACCGCTGCGCGGCATGTCGAAGTTGATCACCAGGTCCAGGCCGTCGATATCCAGGCCGCGGGCGGCGACATCGGTTGCCACCAGCACCTTGGAGCCACCTTCCTTGAAGCGGTCGATGGCCAGCTTGCGGTCTTTCTGGTCCTTGTCGCCGTGCAGGACGAAAGCCTTGATGTCCTTGGCGACCAGGTGGCCGTAAATGCGGTCGGCCATGATGCGGTAGTTGGTGAAGATGATGGCCTTTTTAAACGTTTCGTTGGCCAACAGCCACTGGATGATCTGTTCCTTGTGCTGGTCGTGGTCAGCGGTGATGACCTGCTGACGGGTGCCTTCGGCCAACTGCGAGACGCTGTTGAGCATCAGGTGCTCAGGCTCTTTCAGCACCTTGCCGATGATGTCACGCAGCGCGGCGCCACCGGTGGTGGCCGAGAACAGCAGGGTTTGCTCGCGGTTCTCGCACTCCTTGCACAGGCGCTCCATGTCTTCGGCGAAGCCCATGTCGAGCATGCGGTCGGCTTCATCGAGCACCAGCACCTGCACGTGGGACAGGTCGAGGTTGCCGGCATTCAGTTGTTCAAGCAGGCGGCCCGGGGTGCCGATCAGCACGTCAGGCACCTTGCGCAGCATGGCGGCCTGTTCCTTGAAGTCTTCACCACCGGTGACCAGGCCAGACTTGACGTAGGTGAACTGCGAGAACAACTGCACCTGCTTGAGGGTTTGTTGCGCCAGCTCACGGGTCGGCAGCAGGATCAGCGCACGGATTTCAACCCGTGGCCCGCTCAGGCCAACCAAGCGGTTGAGCATCGGCAGCACGAAAGCGGCGGTCTTGCCGCTGCCGGTTTGCGCCGTCACCCGCAGGTCACGCCCTTGCAGAGCCAGGGGAATGGCCGCTGCCTGCACCGGAGTCGGCTCGACAAATTTCAGCTCTTCCACGGCTTTGAGCAGGCGTTCGTGCAGGGCGAATTGGGAAAACACGGGAGTAACCTCGGGCAAGTGCAAAAATTCAAGTTGCATAGGGTAACGTTTTCCGCCGCCAGAACCGAATTTCTTTTGGCAACTTTGCGCCGATCCGCGCTCTAATGCCGCTTCGAACCGCCACACAGACCGCTTTAGATACCTATGGACCTGCAACGATTCTGGCGCGACGCCTTCGACCTCTGGGGCACCCTCGACCAACACCCAATGCTGCACGCTACGCTCGGCACCCTGGTGCTGCTGTGCGTTGCCCTGCTGATCGGCAGGCTGACGCGCTTTCTGGTGCTGCACGCCACCCGCCTGCTCGGCCGCCAGCCGGCGCTGCGCTGGCTGGACGACCTGCGCCACAACAAGGTGTTCCACCGCCTGGCGCAAACCACCCCCTCGCTAGTGGTGCAGTCGGGGCTGAAACTGGTGCCGGAGCTGTCGAACACAGCCCAGCATTTTCTCGGCAACGTCGCCCTGGCAGTCACGCTGCTGTTCATGACCCGCGCCTTGTCGTGCCTGCTCGACGGCCTGCTCAGCATTTATGCGCGCACCGAACATGCCCGTACCCGCTCGATCAAGGGCTACATGCAGTTGGCCAAGATGATGCTGTGGATCTTCGCCGCCATCGTCATCGTCGCCACCTTGATAGACCGCTCGCCGCTGTTGCTGCTGTCGGGCCTGGGTGCCATGTCGGCGGTGCTGCTGTTGGTGTACAAGGACACGCTGCTGTCGTTCGTGGCCAGCGTGCAGCTGACCAGCAACGACATGCTGCACGTCGGCGACTGGATCGAAATGCCCCAGGCCGGCGCCGATGGTGATGTGGTGGATATCACCCTTCACACGGTCAAAGTGCAGAACTTTGACAAGACCATCGTCTCGATCCCCACCTGGCGCCTGATGAGCGAGTCATTTCGCAACTACCGCGGTATGCAGCAGTCAGGCGGGCGACGGATCAAGCGCAGCCTGTTCATCGATGCCGCCGATGTACGCTTCCTCACCCCGGAAGAGGACCAGCGCCTGAGCCAGGTGCGCCTGCTCAGCGACTACCTGGCCAGCAAACGCCAGGAGCTGCACCAGTGGAACGAGGCAAAAGGTGAAAACACCGGGCTTTCGGCCAACCGCCGGCGGCTGACCAACCTCGGCACCTTCCGCGCCTTTGCCCTGGCCTACCTGAAAAACCACCCGGATGTGAAACAGGGCATGACCTGCATGGTGCGCCAGATGCAGACCACCGCCGAAGGCGTGCCGCTGGAGATCTACTGCTTTGCCCGCACTACGGTATGGGCCGAGTACGAGGCGATCCAAGGGGATATCTTCGATTACCTGCTGGCGGTGCTGCCGGAGTTTGGGTTGAGCTTGTATCAGCAGCCAAGTGGCAACGATATGCGCGCGGGGTTGGCGGGCAAGGTTGAGCGCTCGGAAACGGCCTGAAACGCATCGCGGGGCAAGCCCGCTCCCACACAATGGACTGCCGCCAAGACGTTGGACACTCATCCAATTTCCTGAGGCAGTCCAAAACCCAATGAATTGTGCGAGATTACCCAACCCTTCTGGGCTGCGCTGTCGGGCAGAGAACTGGGCAGCGTGGGAGCGGGCTTGCCCCGCGATGAGGCCCTCACCGCCAACCCATCAACGTGACGCCTGCGCCAC
This sequence comes from Pseudomonas sp. SWRI51, assembly GCF_014268825.1. Taxonomy (NCBI): domain Bacteria; kingdom Pseudomonadati; phylum Pseudomonadota; class Gammaproteobacteria; order Pseudomonadales; family Pseudomonadaceae; genus Pseudomonas; species Pseudomonas sp. SWRI51. The sequence continues at coordinate 34,788 of NZ_JABWRG010000030.1, forward strand.
CCTACCCTGCCCGCCCAACCGGCTCATCCACACCGACAACAGAATAATCCCGCCACCCACCGCCAGCCGCCCCAGCGGCTCGTCCTGGTTCCAGATCAGCAGGTTCAGCAGCAGGCCCACCGGCACATGCAGGTTGTTCATCACCGCCAAGGTGGCGCCACTGACCAGGCATGCGCCTTTGTTCCACCAGTACAACCCCAGCGCTGTCGGGCACAGGCCGAGGAACAGCAGCACCAGCCACTGGGTGTCGGTGCTCGGCAGGCGCCCGGCGTTGCCGAACAGCAAGAAGGCGGGCAAAACCACCAACAAGGCGCCTACATAGAAGTAGCCAAAGCGCTTGTAGTGCGGCAGGTCGCTGGGGTGGCGGGCTACCAGGTGGCGATACATCACCTGCCCGGCGGCGTAGGTGAAGTTGGCCAGTTGCAACAGCAGGAAACCTGCGAAGAACTCACCGGTGACGCTGTCGAAGCGGATCACCGCCGCGCCTGATACTGCAACCAGCGCAGCCAGCAAGGCCCACGGGTTGAAACGGCGGTTGAGGGCATCTTCGATCAAGGTCACGTGCAGCGGCGTGAGGATGGTGAACAGCAGCACCTCAGGCACGGTCAGCACGCGGAAGCTCAGGTACAGGCAGACATAGGTGATGCCGTACTGCAGGGCACCGATCAGCAGCATCGAGCGCATGAAACGCGGCTCGACCTGGCGCCAGCGGGTAAGTGGCAGGAATATCAGGCCCGCCAGCACTACCCGCGCCAGCACTGCAAAGTAGCTGTCGACATGGCCGGCCAGGTATTCGCCGATCAGGTTGAAGGAGAACGCCTGGATCAGCGCGACGATAATCAGGTAGCCCATGGTTGCCTCTCGTGAATCAAGGCGGCGACCTTAGCCGCTGGGTTCGAGGAGTTCAACCATGGAGACTGTAAGGCCAGGCCGTAGGCGCGGGCTTGCCCTGATGCAAGCCAGTGCTGGCCCCATCGCAGGCTATCGCCAGCTCCCACAGAGACCGTGTCAACTGCGTAAATGATGATTGGCTCAATACTTGTGGGAGCTGGCGACAGCCTGCGATGAGGCCTGCGCTGGCTTGCACAAACCTTGAGACCTCCCACCAATGTCTCTGGGCAAAAAAAACCCGGCCATCAAGGCCGGGCAGGTACACCCAAGGAGCAAAAGGTGTCAGGAGGGATTCGCTATGCCTCAGGCAACCGCAGCCAGTCGAGCCTTGGCCTGGTTCAGGCCTTTCTCGTGGAACTCTCCGCTCATGTTCAGGCCTTCGGCGTGGATGAAGTCGACATCGTGGATACCGATAAAGGCCATGACTTGGCGCAGGTAGGGTTCCTGATGGTCACTGCTGGCACCGGCGTGGATGCCGCCGCGTGCGGTCAGCACGATGGCGCGCTTGCCGGTCAACAGGCCTTGCGGGCCGGTGGGGGTGTACTTGAAGGTGATGCCGGCACGCAACACGTGGTCGAGCCAAGCCTTGAGCGTGCTGGGGATGGTGAAGTTGTACATCGGCGCGGCCATCACCAGCACATCGGCAGCCAGCAACTCATCGGTAAGCTGGTTGGAACGGGCCAGCGCTTCAAGCTCGGCGGCGCTGCGCTGCTCTTCAGGCTTCATCCAGCCACCGAGCAAGTTGGCGTCCAGGTGCGGCACTGGGGACACGGCCAGGTCGCGCACGCTGATGCTGTCGGCCGGGTGGGCTGCCTGCCACTGTTCGATGAAGTCGCGGGTCAGCTGACGGGAAACGGAATCTTGCTGGCGGGCGCTGCTTTCGATAATCAGTACGCGGGACATGGATGCCTCCATCGGCGGTAAAGGGTTGCGATTCGATGGAGGTGAGATTAAATGTTGACCTATCGATAAAAAAGCGTAAAAAGTGGGTTCAATCTATCGACTAATCTGTTTAATCGGCGTTGCAGTCCAGGCTGATACGCAGCTTGATAATCTGCCGGTTGAACTTGGCGGTCACGTCTACGCTTTTGCCGGCCGGTACGTTTACCCGGCGCACCCTGGGCGCTTCCGGGCCGTTGCGGAACATCACCCGGCACGCTGCCGCCTGGCTACCGTAATTGTTCAAGGTAATGGCGCCGATGTCGTAGGCCGTGGCGTAGGTGGCGTAGTCCAGCTTCACGCCGCTCAGCTGTTTTTCCACATCGATCGGGTACGCCATGGCCATGGCGGGCATGCACAGCAACAAGGCCAGACAAATTTTCTTCATAGGGCGCTCTCCTTGAGGTGAGCGCAGCTTAGGACAACAGGAGCCCTCCATGAAAGCGCCGCGCGTAACCCTTGATCAATGGCGAACCCTGCAGGCAGTGGTCGACCATGGCGGGTTCGCCCAGGCCGCCGAAGTGCTGCACCGCTCGCAGTCGTCGGTGAGCTACACGGTGGCACGCATGCAGGAGCAACTGGGGGTGCCGCTGCTGCGCATCGACGGGCGCAAGGCGGTGCTGACCGAGGCCGGCAGCGTGCTGCTGCGCCGCTCGCGGCAACTGGTCAAGCAAGCCAGCCAGCTTGAAGACCTGGCCCACCACATGGAACAGGGCTGGGAGGCCGAAGTACGCCTGGTGGTCGATGCCGCCTACCCTAGCGCCCGCCTGGTGCGCGCGTTGAGCGCATTCATGCCGCAAAGCCGCGGCTGCCGGGTGCGCCTGCGTGAAGAAGTGCTGTCCGGGGTCGAGGAAGTGCTCCACGAAGGCATTGCCGACCTTGCCATCAGCAGTTTCAACATTGGCGGCTATCTGGGCACCGAGCTCAGCCCGGTGGAATTCGTCGCCGTCGCCCACCCGGAGCACAGCCTGCACCGCAGCGGCCGTGAAATCACCTTCCAGGACCTCGAAAGCCAGCTTCAAGTGGTGATCCGCGACTCGGGCCGCGCGCAACCGCGCGATGTCGGTTGGCTTGGCGCCGAACAGCGCTGGACGGTCGGCAGCCTGGGCACCGCGGCCACCTTTGTCAGCAGCGGCCTGGGCTTTGCCTGGCTGCCCCGGCACATGATCGAGCGCGAGCTGCGCGAAGGCGTGCTCAAGCCGCTGCCGCTGGATCAGGGTGGCAGCCGTCACCCACTGTTCTACCTTTATTCGAGCAAGGAAAAGACCCTGGGCCCGGCCACGCAGATTCTCATCGAGCTGTTGCGCAACTTCGACACTGCCCCGCTGGACGTGCCCTTCGCAGCCCCCCCGCAAGCCTGATAGGACCGCGCCGATGGCCTGTTTCGAACACGACGGATGCCTGCTGCACTACCAACAACTCGGCCAGGGCGAGCCCTTGGTGCTGCTGCACGGGCTGGGATCGAGCAGCCAGGATTGGGAACTGCAGTTGGAGGTATTCAGCCGCGATTACCGGGTCATCCTCATGGATATCCGCGGCCACGGGCAGTCATCGAAACCGCGCCATGGCTACCAGATCAAGGCCTTCAGCGAGGACCTGTTGGCCCTGCTCGAACACCTGGGCACCGGCCCCGTGCATTTTGTCGGGCTGTCGATGGGCGGCATGGTCGGGTTCCAGTTCGCTGTCGACCACCCGGCCTGGTTGCGCAGCCTGTGCATCGTCAACAGCGCCCCTGAGGTCAAGCGGCGCAGCCGCAGCGACTGGGTGTGGTGGTTCAAACGCTGGAGCCTGGCGCGCCTGCTCAGTGTCGAGGCCGTCGGCAAGGGCCTGGCGGCGCGGCTGTTCCCCAAGCCCGAGCAAGCCGAGCTAAGGCGCACGATGGCCGAACGCTGGGCACGCAACGACAAACGCGCCTACCTGAAAAGCTTCGATGCCATCGTCGACTGGGGCGTGCAGGAACGCATCGGGCAGATCAACTGTCCGACGCTTGTGATCAGCGCCGACCGGGATTACACCCCGGTACAAATCAAGGAGCTTTACGTGGCCCTGATGCCCAACGCAAAGCTGGCGGTCATCGAGGATTCGCGGCACGCTACGCCCCTGGACCAACCCGAGGTCTTCAACCTCACCGTGCTGCAGTTTCTGGCAGCCGCTTCAACCTCTCAAGGATCTTTGCGCCCATGCTGAAAAAACTGCTGCTCACCGCCTGCTCGGTCGCCTTCGCCACCTCTGTGATGGCCTCCGACAAGACCCCGCACGTACTGCTGGACACCAGCTTCGGCCAGGTTGAAATCGAGCTGAACGCTGAAAAAGCGCCGGTCAGCACCAAGAATTTCCTGCAGTACGTGGATAGCGGCTTCTACAACAACACCATCTTCCACCGCGTGATCCCAGGCTTCATGGTCCAGGGCGGCGGCTTTACCGACCAGATGGTGCAGAAGAGCACCCAGGACCCAATCAGAAACGAGGCCAGCAACGGGCTGCAGAACACCCGCGGCACCCTGTCGATGGCGCGTACCTCCGACCCGAACTCGGCCACCAGCCAGTTCTTCATCAACGTGGCCGACAACGATTTCCTCAACCCCGGCCGCGACCGTGGCTATGCCGTGTTCGGCAAGGTCACCAAAGGCATGGAAGTGGTTGACCAGATCGTCAATTCGCCCACCACCGTGAAAAAAGGCATGCGCGATGTGCCGGCAGATCCGGTCTACATCAAGTCCGCCAAACGCATCGATTGACCGCAGGCTGCACAGGGATGTGAATCCGCCTGCGGGTCGGCTGCAACAGGAGTGTGTTTACCCATGCTGTACCGTCGTTTCGAGCAGTTGATCGACATCTTCCGCGAGGCGCCCAGCGAGGCGCCTCCCGGCAAAGTCTGGCCCTTCTACCTCTATTACCTGCGCCAGGTGTGGCCGAGTTTTCTCGCCCTGCTGGTGGTCGGGCTGTTCGCCTCGTTGATCGAGGTGGCGATGTTCAGCTACCTGAGCCGCATCATCGACCTGGCCCAAGGCACGCCGAATGCCAACTTTTTCAGCGAGCACAGCGGCGAGCTGATCTGGATGCTGGTGGTGGTGCTGTTGCTGCGCCCGCTGTTCTTTGCCCTGCACGACCTGCTGGTGCACCAGACCATCAGCCCCGGCATGACCAGCATGATCCGCTGGCAAAACCATAGCTACGTGCTCAAACAGAGCCTGAATTTCTTCCAGAGTGACTTCGCCGGGCGTATTGCCCAGCGCATCATGCAAACCGGCAACTCGCTGCGTGATTCGGCGGTGCAGGCAGTCGATGCCCTGTGGCATGTGCTGATCTACGCCATCAGCTCACTGGTGCTGTTCGCCGAGGCCGATTGGCGGCTGATGCTGCCGCTGTTGGTGTGGATTGTCTGCTACATCGCCTCGCTGTGTTACTTCGTGCCCAAGGTGAAGGAGCGCTCGGTGATTTCGTCCGATGCCCGTTCCAAGCTGATGGGGCGCATCGTAGATGGCTACACCAACATCGCCACGCTCAAGCTGTTCGCCCATACCGATTACGAACAGCAGTACGCCCGCGAAGCGATCCGTGAACAGACCGAAAAAACCCAGCACGCCTCGCGCGTGGTCACCAGCATGGATGTGGTCATCACCAGCCTCAACGGCCTGCTGGTGGTCACCACCACCGGCCTTGCCCTGTGGCTGTGGAGCCAGTCGCTGATCAGCGTAGGCGCCATTGCCTTGGCCACCGGCCTGGTGATCCGCATCGTCAACATGTCGGGCTGGATCATGTGGGTGGTCAACGGTATTTTCGAGAACATCGGCATGGTCCAGGACGGCCTGCAGACCATCGCCCAGCCGGTCACCGTCAGCGACCAGCCAGACGCCCCGCCGCTCACCGTCAGCCGTGGCGCGGTGCGCTTCGAGCAAGTGGGCTTTCACTACGGCAAAGGCAGCCAGGTGATCGACCGGTTGGACCTGGATATCCGCCCCGGCGAGAAAATCGGCCTGATCGGCCCGTCGGGGGCCGGCAAATCGACCCTGGTCAACCTGCTGCTGCGCCTGTACGACGTGCAGGCCGGGCGCATTCTGATCGATGGGCAGGACATTGCCGGGGTCAACCAAGCCAGCCTGCGGGCACAGATCGGCATGATTACCCAGGACACCTCGCTGCTGCACCGCTCGATCCGGGACAACCTGCTGTACGGGCGCCCTGACGCCACCGAGGCCCAGGTGTGGGAAGCGGTACGCCGGGCACGGGCCGATGATTTTATCGGCGAACTGTCAGACGCCCAGGGCCGCAGCGGCTTCGATGCCCATGTCGGTGAGCGCGGGGTGAAGCTGTCCGGTGGCCAACGCCAGCGCATCGCCATTGCCCGGGTGCTGTTGAAGAACGCACCGATCCTGATCATGGACGAGGCCACCTCGGCGCTGGACTCCGAAGTCGAGGCGGCCATCCAGGAAAGCCTCGAAACCCTCATGCAGGGCAAGACCGTGATTGCCATCGCCCACCGCCTTTCGACCATCGCGCGCATGGACCGCCTGGTGGTGCTGGACAAGGGCCGCATCGTCGAAATCGGCAGCCACAGCGAACTGCTGGCACAAGGCGGGCTGTATGCGCGGTTGTGGCAGCACCAGACTGGCGGCTTCGTCGGCGTCGATTGACCGCTGCGCTCCTCAAGCAAAGCCCCACCAAGCCGATACAGGTTGTCGTACAACAACTATAAGGCTCCTGGTGGGGCCGGCGAGGTGGTCATGCTGTTACGCCAATGGAATATCGCGCCCCGGGCTACATCGGGTTTTGCCTGCATTGCATTGATGGTGGCCCTGCTGGGCATGTTTTCCCTGGCCAAGATGGACGAGATCCGCGACTCGGCCACGGCCATGGAAACCAACTGGGTGCCGAGCATTCGCACCGTCGACACCATCCGCGAGAACATGCTGCGGGTACGCACCATCTCGCTGCGCGTCGCGCTCGACCCGAACCCTGCCAACGTCGACACCTATGTCGGCCAATACGATGCGCGCAACAAGGTCCTGCTGCAGAACATCAAGGACTACGAGGCATTCGTCGACACCCCTGAAGAAACCCGCATCTACCAACAGTTCCAGCGCGATTTTGCGGTGTACCAGAAAGGCATGGCCGACTCCTTTGCCCTGGCCCGTCGCGGCGACACCGCGGCCCTGCACAAACTGGTGCTGGTGGACATGAAGCCTGTGGTCGATGGCACCGGCGCGCAGTTGGCCGAGCTGGGCGAGTTGTATGGCAAAAGCATCGAGCGCGAGGGCAGCCAGGCCGCCGAGCGCTTCGAGCAGTCGCGCACCATCGTCATTGGCGTGATCGCGCTGGCCGCATTGTTCACCATCGCCCTGGCCTGGCTGCTGACCCGCAGCATTGTCCAGCCATTGCGCGAGGCGGTGTTGGCCGCAAGGCAAGTTGCCGAAGGTGACTTGAGCAACCCGATCGTTGCCAGCGGCAACGATGAAGTCAGCCAATTGCAGCATTCGTTGGCGCAGATGCGTGAGCGCTTGCGCACCACCTTGGGCGAAATTTCGGGGTCTTCCACGCAACTGGCGGCGGCCTCCGAAGAGCTGCATGCAGTGACCGAAGAATCCGGGCGTGGCATCACCCGCCAGCACGATGAAATCGAGCAGGCCGCCACCGCCGTCAACCAGATGAGCGCAGCGGTCGAGGAAGTGGCGCGCAATGCGGTGTCCACCTCCGAGGCCTCGCGGGTTTCGACCCAGTCGGCGCAACAGGGCCAGGCGCGGGTATCGCAGACCATCGAGGCGATCAGCGACCTGACCGAAGAAGTGACGGCGTCGGCTGCGCTGGTGGCAACCCTCGCCGAGCAGTCGCAGGAAGTCGGCAAGGTACTGGATGTGATCCGCGCCATTGCCGAGCAGACCAACCTGCTGGCGCTCAACGCAGCCATCGAGGCCGCCCGCGCAGGCGAGTCGGGGCGCGGGTTTGCCGTGGTCGCCGATGAAGTGCGGGCGCTGGCGCATCGTACGCAGAATTCCACCCAGGAAATCGAGCAGATGGTGAGTTTGATGCGCAATGGCTCAAGCCAGGCGCTGACGGCCATGCAAAGCAGCAGCGCGCGTGCGCGCGATACCCAAGAGTTGGCGCAGAGCGCTGGGCATGCGTTACAGGAGATCACCTCGGGCATTGGCGAGATGTACGAGCGCAACCTGGTGATCGCCAGTGCCGCAGAAGAACAGGCACAGGTGGCGCGTGAGGTGGATCGTAACCTGACCAATATCAGGGATTTGTCGGTGCAAAGCGCGACCGGCGCGCAGCAGACCAATGCGTCGAGCCAGGAGCTGTCGCGCCTGGCCAATGGGCTCAATGGGTTGGTGAAGCGCTTTACCCTGTAATGCCCGCGGGGGCTTGAGACCGGGGCAACGTGGCCCTGTGTAGGAGCGGCCTTGTGTCGCGAAAGGGCCGCGTAGCGGCCCCGACGATTTTGCCTGAGGCCGAGATTCTGGGGCTACTGCGCAGCCCATTCGCGACACAAGGCCGCTCCTACGGGCGTAAAACGGCATCGATGTAGCGGCCCAGCCCGCCCCCCGCGTTTTTCAATCCTTGCGATAGGGCAACGCCGCGCTGGCCTCTTCGGCATACGCCAACACCCCCACCCGCTCCTGCTGCAAAAACTCATCCACTGCCCGGCGCAACCCCGGGTGCAGCAGGTAATGCCACGACCGCGTAATCACCGGCTCAAAGCCGCGAATCAGCTTGTGCTCACCCTGTGCCCCGGCATCGAAACGCTGCAAGCCCTCGGCGATGGCGAAGTCCATGCCCTGATAGAAGCAGGTCTCGAAGTGCAGCCGGTCGAACTCGTCCAGGCAGCCCCAGTAACGGCCATACAGGCTGCCGCCGCCCACCAGGCTCAAGGCCATGGCCACCTCGCGCCCGTGCTGGCTGGCAATCACCACCCGCAGCGCCTCGGGCATACGCTCGGCGATCAGGCTGAAGAACTCGCGGGTCAGGTACGGCGCGCGGCGGCGTACCGCGTAGGTGTTGGTGTAGCAGCGGTAGACGAAGTCCCATTGCGCCTGGCTCAGTTCGTCGCCGCGATACCAGGCGAAGGCGATGCCCTGCCCCGCCACCTGCTCGCGCTCCTTGCGCATCTGCTTGCGCTTGCGTGAGCTCAAGGTGTCGAGAAAGTCCTGAAAATCCCGGTAGCCGCGGTTGCGCCAGTGAAACTGGCAGCCCAGCCGCTCCATCCAGCCGGGCTGCCCGGCCAGGGCGGTGTCCAGCGCCGGGTCGGTAAAGTTGATGTGCGCCCCCGACAGCCCGCCCTTGGCCAGGTACTCGGGCAGAGCCTGCAACAGCAACACGCCATCGGCCGGTTGCCGGCACAGCAGGCGCGGCCCGCTCACCGGGCTGAACGGCACCGCGCCGAGCAGCTTGGGGTAGTAAGCGATACCCGCCCGCTCACAGGCGTCGGCCCAGCCGTGATCGAACACGTACTCCCCGAACGAATGCCATTTGCGATAGGCCGGCAGCAGCGCGCGCACCACACCGTCAGCTTCAAGCACCAGGTGCTCGGCAGCCCAGCCGGTATTGGGGGTGACGCTTGCGCTGTCCTCCATGGCGCTGAGAAAGGCATGGCGCAGAAACGGCTGGCCGTCGGGCACCAGTGCATCCCAGGTGGTCGCCGGCAGGTCACGCAGGTGGGCAAGGCTGTGAAGGCTGATCACGGTTCCGACTCACTGAAAGAAGAGCGCCAGTATTGCCAAAGTGCCCCCGACACTCAAATGACGACGTGTTCGATTAACACCAGTGCCACTGTTTAGACATTATTCTGTAATCCCTCCCCGCAATACTTGCGCCTGTTTTCGAAAGCCACAGAACCTGTCTATTCAGGCCCTTTCCGAAGATATGCCAACTCGCAGGTGCGCGTTTTAGCCGCCCGCAACCTTTCCAACAGGGAGAACCTTATGCGTCTTGTTTCTACACTTACCGGAGTGAGCCTCACCGGCATGATGCTGGCTCTAAGTACTCCGGCCAGTGCCGCGGTCGACGCCAAACTGCTCGAAATGCTCCGCGCCAATGGTTCGATCAACCAGGCGCAGTACACCGAACTGCAAGGTGACCTGGCTGCAGAAACCAAGGAAAAGGTAGCGCAAAAAGCTCAGGCCGACCGCATGAGCTCCTTCGAACAGAAAGTGGCATGGGCCGCCAAGACCCAGATCAAGGGTGATGTGCGCCTGCGTTACGAAGACGTCAACGTTGACGACCCGATTGCCCGCAGCAACAACCAGGACCGCCAGCGTGTGCGTGCCCGCGTTGGCTTCTACAGCGAGGTCAACCCGCAGGTCGATGCAGGTATTCGTATTGCCACCGGCAGCGGCGCCGACCGTCGCTCGACCAACCAGAGCCTGGACAACTACTTCGACAAAAAGGCGCTGTGGGTCGACATGGCCTACCTCGACTGGCACCCGACTGCGGTGCCGAACCTGCACATCATCGGCGGCAAGATCGCGCAGCCCTGGGTGAGCATGGGCGACATCATCTGGGACAGCGACATCAACCCCGAGGGCGTGGCGGTTACCTACAAGACCAACCTGGGCCCGGCCGAAGTATTCGCCAGCGCCGGCCAGTACACCCTGCAGGACAACGTCGACGGCGACGGCGTGCAGTACAAGCATGACGCACAGCTGTACCACGGCCAGTTGGGTGCCAAGTTCAACGCTGCCGATACCGTCAAGGTCACCGTGGGCGGCAGTCTGTATGGCTACGACAACGACAAGGAATCGACCCTGCTGCGCTCGCTGGGCAACACCACCAACGAGTTCAACCTGGTTGAAGGCTTCGGCCAGGTCGACTTCACCGGCTTCGCCATCCCGCTGTCGGCCTATGGCCAGATGGTCAAGAACACCGAAAGCACCGACGGCAAGGACAAGGCCTGGCTGGCCGGTTTGAAGACCAAGCTCGGCGCCTGGAGCCTGGACTACAACTACCGCGACGTGCAGCGCAACGCAGTGGTGAGCCTGTTTACCGACTCGGACTTCGGCAACGGCTTCACCGGTTCGCGCGGGCACAAGTTCAAGGTGGGTTACGAGATCGACAAGAACTTCTCGTTGGGCGCGGCCTACCTGATGGCCAAGACCGACTATTCCAACCTGCCTAACAGCGATGCCAGCGTCGACACCATGCAGCTGGACCTGGAAGCGAAGTTCTAAGCGGCAATACCCTCTGCTTTACGCTCAGGCGGAAAATGCTGACCCCATCCAGCGTTTTCCGCCTTTTTTTGCCTGAAGCAGCGTGGGGGATCACCCAGCCGTTCCGGGCTGCGCTGTCGCGCAGAGAACTGGGCAGCGTGGGAGATTCTATGGTTTCGGGCAAGTCGCTTTTGATTGTGTAGGAGCGGCCTTGTGTCGCGAAAGGGCTGCGAAGCAGCCCCAGCGA